>JBGCDN010000215.1:0-39022 GCA_045105495.1 Planctomycetaceae bacterium | reverse complement strand
GAGCGTTGAGGTTCACCGGTTCGGTTCTGAGATCATCATGCTGCATTTGCAATCCGCTTCTTCCGAACGCTGGCTCAAGCAAGTTGAACAGCATCTGCCAGAAGTGCTTATCGATCACGCTCACTGCGAACAAAAGGCTGCTGGCGTCGCCATGGGGCTGATGTTCGACTACGTGGAGAATGAAGAGCTCTGCGTACTAATGACCGAGATCATCAACGAAGAACTCGAACACTTCCACATGGTGCTGGACGTTCTCAAAAGTCGGTCCATTCGCTTTCGCCGCATCAAGCCCGGCACCTACGGTGGGAAGATGAAACAGCTCGGCAGGAAACAGGAGCCAGACAAAGCTGTCGATCGATTACTCGTCGCAAGCCTCATCGAAGCGCGTAGTTGCGAACGATTCGTTCTGCTGCGAGATCACCTCGACGACCAACAGCTTGTCGATTTCTACGGCAGTCTCTACGAATCGGAAGCCAGACATCACACGACCTATGTGCGGCTTGCAAAACACTACGCCGCGGAAGACGTAGTCAACTCACGACTCGAAGAACTCGCCGCCCGGGAAGCCGCCATCATCGAAGCCGGTTGCCCTTTACCCCGAATGCACAGCTAAGGGAACTTTCAGTTCCATCGGTGGTGTTCGGTCCGGGTTTCGGCGCGAGTGCGTTTTTCGGACGTGTGGACTGCGTTCCCAATTGAGCCCACCGGCAGGTCTGCAGGAACTTCCAGCTTGCGGATTCCTTTGACTGTGCAGCCTGCTATGGTCTGAACTAACTCGTCAAACTCCCGCTTCTCGAATTCACAAATGCCCCTCGCCGACTCCAACGCTACACGCTCAAGCGAGACGGCAGCGACGACAGAAGACGGGAACGGTCGGGTTCACGAGCAGAACGAAGCACGGAATCTGGTGTTTCTGGCGATGCAACAGATTGTGATTCGGATCGGTTGGATCTTTAAAACCGAGAGCGTGATCATGCCGGCCTTTGTCGACATGATCGCCGGGCCTGCGTGGATTCGCGGTTGCCTGCCGGTTTTGAATCGACTGGGGCAGAGCATCCCTCAATTCCTGTTCGCCGACCGCTTACGCTCGATGCCATTAAAGCGCAGGCCGCTCGGTCTGTTCGTCATTCTCATGGGCGCGCCGTTTCTGGTTCTGTCTGCGTTGCTGGCAGTACCTGGGGCTGTTGGTTCGACCTGGCTGCCTGCCGTCTTCTTGTGTTTGTACTTGTTCTTCTTTTCTATGACCGGGCTGAACCAACTTTGTCTCGGCACCATCACCGGCAAGCTGATCTCCCCCGCGCGGCGAGGACGGATTATTGCTCTCTCGGGAGTCGTGGGCGTCACACTCTCAATTACAACAGCGTGGAACCTGTTACCACGATGGCTCGAAATGCGTGATGGCGGCTTCGTTTGGATCTTTCTGTTTGTGGGCACGATGTTTGTTCTCGCAAGCATCACGTCGCTGTTTGTTCGCGAAGAACCAGACAACTTCACACCAAAGAAACGTGTTGCACCGTTTCGCGACGGATGGAAGCGGGTTCGATCTGATTCGCATTTAGCGAGACTGCTGGTCGTTTCCGCACTCTTCGTTTCAGCGTTGCTGTTGGTGCCGCACTATCAGGCGTTGGCTCGCGGAGGTCGGCGTGACTTCGGCGATCTGATGTTCTGGGTCGTGTCACAAAACGCAAGCGCCGGAGTGATGGCTCTGGCCAGCGGAATCATCGCAGACAAATTCGGCTATCGGCTTACGATGCGAATCCTTTTGCTCTTGGCTGGTTGCTGCCCCATCGTCGCCATCGCACTTGCGACATGGGCAGACCCAAAATGGTTCGTGCTGATCTTCATCCTGTTCGGCGCGATCCCGGTTACATTTCGATCGCTGGAAAACTACTGCCTTGAACTAACTACGTCTGATCATCACGCGCTGTACATCAGCACGTTGAAGATGTTCATGCCGATCACTCTGTTGCTCTCACCGCTCGTTGGCCTGCTGGTCGATCAAATCGGCTTCGCACCCGTGTTCATCACCATCGGCCTGGTAAACATCTGCGGAATGGTCATGACATTCTTCATCGATGAACCAAGACACTGGCCCAACAAGCGTTCCGCTTGACCGGGTTGCGGCGGCGGTGTTGGGATGGTGATCAGCGGGTGGTTCTTCGCTGCATGAACGGCGCCTTGGGAAAAGCGATATGGTTCAGTTGTCAGGCCCATTTTCGGATGGGGCGTGATCGAAGCAGGTTGGCTTCAGTGTCGTCGACGAACATCTCTGTCGTGGGGTCGATCGTGAGCTTACGCTTAAGAATCCATGCAATCGCTGCTGCATGACAGGCAATGTGTGAGCGACGCATCACGTCGGGATTTGCAGCCGTGGTTCCTCGATCACGAATGCAATCAAAGAAGTCGCGTGAGTGTGCAGAAACGTCGAGACCGCGAACACGTTTTGTGTTTGGAAGAAGCCTCCGAAGTGATTTGGGCGTGACGACGATCTCTCCTTCATCGCCCGTTTCAACAGAACCCGATTCGCCAACGAATCGAACCGGGCAGGTCCCCAGTCGAGTAATGTACTTCGGTGCGCGGTTGCCGAATGGTTCTTTCAGGAAGTCAATCATCAGCTTCACTCCGTTTGCATACGTGCAGACGATGTTCTCCGCAGTGGGCTCATAAGTCACAGGCATTGTGTCGTCTGACTGGTTCGCCCACTGGCAAAGATCAACGGTGTGCGCGCCCCAGTCCAACAGCCTCGCCCCCGAATCAAAGTCCCACTGTCCGCGCCAGCGACCTTCGACGTACTTCTTGTTGTAGGGTCGCCACGCTGCCGGACCGAGCCACATGTTCCAGTCGCAGATGTCCTTCTTTGGCATTGGTTCTGGCGGCAGCCATGAATTGTCCAGCGTGGGGATGTAGACCGACGCATGCATTGTCTTTAACGCACCAAGCTTTCCGGCATGAACAAGTTCGACAGCTTTGATGAAGTTAGGCACACTGCGCCGCTGAGTACCCGCCTGAAAAACTCGCTTGTGTTTGTGCATCGTGTCGGCAAGTCGCTGACACGCATCGATCGTGATGCCACATGGTTTCTCGCTGTAGACATCCTTGCCGGCTTCGGCCGCCGCAATCGATGCTGCAGCATGCCAGCGATCGCCAGTTGCAACCAGAACCGCGTCGATGTCGTCACGCTGTAGAAGTTCGCGGAAGTCACCGTACAACTGCAGGTCCTTGTTGCCGTATTGGTCGTCGACCATTCTCTTGCCGATGTCTCGCCGTGACTTCTGCACATCGGCGATTGCGACGCAGCGGACATCGTCGAACTTCAGGATGGAAGTTAAGTCGTACCGGCATCGCGGCCCGATTCCAATCACTCCCAGATTCAATCGATCGTTGGGAGTCACTTTCGGAGCGGCGGTCAACAGCGACGGAATCACGGTTCCAGCGGCTGAAGCAAGGAGAAAGTCGCGGCGGCTTGTCATCGATCGGCTCCCGAGCAGAAGGTTCCTTAACCTACGACTGTAACGAAAACTCTTTCAGCAAGCAGTCTCGCGCGGCTTCGCCTTTGTCTGCGGTAATGACAGCGCTAATACGAATTTCGCTGGTGTTAATCATCTGCACGTTGATGCCAGACTGAGAAAGAACCCTAAACATGCGAGCTCCCACTTCGGTGTGGCTTCGAAGACCAATGCCCATGACGGACAGCTTGGCGATCTCACGATCGTGGGAAACAACTGCATCCGGCCACTTATCCAGCACTTCGCGAATCAGCAGCAGACTGCGATCAATGTCATCGCGCGGTACCGTGAACGACACGTTCGCCCCTTCACTGCGTGCGACGTTCTGCACAATCATATCGACCATGACTCCGCCTTCGGCGACGGCCGAAAACAGGTTCGCGACAATTCCAGGTTCGTCCGGGATGTGACTGATGGTAATTCGAGACTGCGTGTTATCGAGATGCACGTCACTCACCACGATGTCTTCCATCGCGCTGAGGCCTGCGACGATTTCTTCTTCCGCGTTTGAATCAACAGGCTGGGCGTCGGCGGTCAAATCGGTGCGAATTCCAACAGCCGGGTTGGCTCTGGTTACGTTCTCCAAGCCAAATCCCTTATGCACAACCTGAACCGCCTGTTTGCATTCGTCGCGAGAGACCAGAACCGAAATTTTGATCTCGCTCGTCGTGACAATCGAAATGTTGATGCCCGCGTCAGCCAGCGTTTGAAACATCTGACACGCAACACCAGTGTGCGTTCTCATGCCGGCACCCACAACGGAAACCTTCGCGAGGTTGGTTCCCTGTGTCACGCTACCTGAACCAAGTTCTTCAACGGCTTCGCTGGCAGCAGTCAGAGTCTCTGCCAGGTCATCCTGTGGAACCGTAAACGAAACGTTCGCAGTCCCGCCCATGCCCACGTTCTGCACAACCATGTCGATTGGAATTTTTCGATCAGACATCTTGGCGAACACCAGCTGCATGACACCAGGTTCGTCAGGGATATCAACCAAACTCACTCGCGCTTCGTTGGCGACTAGCGCGACGCCAGCAACCACGGCCATGTCGTCTTCTGGTTCCGGCGCGATCAGGGTTCCGGTGTCGTCAGAGAAAGATGGACGAACGCGAATGGGTACGCGGTACTTCTTTGCGAACTCAATCGACCGAGAGTGCATGACGCCGGCGCCAAGACTGGCGAGTTCCAACATTTCGTCGTAGGAGATGCGCGGCGACAGCCGAGCATCGTCGCAGGTGCGAGGATCAGTGGTGAAGACGCCTTCGACGTCGGTGTAGATCTCGCATAGGTTCGCGTTCAAGGCTGCTGCCAATGCAGTCGCAGTTGTATCGCTACCGCCTCGACCGAGCGTGGTGATATTGAGCTTATCGTCAACTCCCTGGAATCCGGCAGCGATCACAATGTTGCCAGCATCCAGCTGTTCGCGCATTCGAGTAGTTGAGATACGAACAATCCGAGCTTTTGTGTGACTCGCGTCCGTGTGCAATCCCATCTGCGCACCGGTGAAGCTAATGGCTTGTTCGCCCATTTCATGAATCGCCATGGCCATCAGCGCGACGGATTCTTGTTCGCCGGTGGACAGCAGCATGTCCATCTCGCGAGGCAACGGACTGTCTGTAATCTCCTGCGCAAGTCGAACCAATTCGTCGGTCTTCTTACCTCGAGCACTCACGACCATCACGACTTGTTTGCCGTTGCGTTTTGCTTCCACAGCCCGTTTCGCTGCTCGACGCACTTTCGTCGCGTCGGCAACACTGGTTCCTCCAAATTTCATCACGACGATAGACACTGGGCTACTCCGAACCGTAATTCGCAGGACGAGTGGTCGTCATGCAGAAAACGGCTTCAATCTGCAAAAGGTGGGGCGGCACGATACCATTGCCCAGAACCACTCTCAACGTCCCGCGATCGACTGTTGGAAACATGACGATGTCCCGATTCGCTTTAGGCAATTTGCTTGTTCTGTGTATAGGTTCTGGATATGCGACCGCGTCTGAACCACAAGATCAGAAGGTCCTGCTGACCACATTTCGCGACGAATTCGTAAGCATCACGCCGGGCGTTGGTAAGTTTCCGGAACCGAAGCAAAAGCAGGCTCCGTTCGCGATCGCAAAGTACGAAATCACTCAAAACCTCTACGCTTCCGTCATGGGTCGAAATCCAAGCCGCTGGAAAGGTCCACGGAATTCTGTCGAGTCCATCACCTACATCGAAGCGACCACATTTTGTGACCGTATCACAGCAATCATGCGACGCGGCGGCTTGTTGAACGACAATGAAGTCATTCGCCTGCCAACCGAATCAGAATGGGAATACGCCTGCCGTGCGGGAACGAAGACGGACTATTCATTCGGAGCAAACCCACGGGCAAAGACTGACAAAGAACCCGCCGCCAGCGTTCTTGACGACTACGCATGGCATCATGGAAATGCCGCAGGCAACGATCCGGCTGTCGGTGTGCTCAAGCCGAATCCATGGGGGCTCTACGACATGCACGGATATCTCTGGGAATATGTAAGTGATCCGTGGAGACCAGCGCAGTCCGCTGCCACTGCGGCAGAACTACCTGGTTCAACACAACGAACCATGCGCGGCGGTTCGTGGCGCGATCATTATTCGATGCTGAAGTCTTCAACGCGCTGGGCGGTACCAGACCATATTCGGAGCGATGCTATTGGGTTCCGCTGTGTGAAGGCGACGGTACCGCAGCGGAAAGCAAAGTAAGAACACCCTGCAGCCTACTGCAGTTCACAAACCGCACGTCTCACATTGAATCATCCAGCGTCTCCGGTTCCGCCACTGGCAAACTTGGGAGAAAACCATGATAAGCAACAGTATTCAATCAACGTGGTGTCCTTTCACATGCAGACAGCTTTGTCTGACCCTGCTTGCACTGATGGTTGGGGCGGCCAGTGCGCAGGAGGGAACCGTTCCTTTCGTTATTCCGGGTGACGATGGCACTGCATCGGCGACCAATTTCTCAAGACTCATCACCGCACCGGTGTCGGAAGAATTTGTGTCGGCCCGCGATGGTCATTTCTTTGTTGGCGACAACCGCCTGCGAGTATGGGGTGTCAATCTATGCTTTGGGGCGAACTTTCCGACACATGAAGAAGCCAGGAAGATTGCTCCGCATTTTGCCAAGCTGGGCATCAACGCCGTTCGTTTCCATCACATGGATATGCAAGACGCTCCGGAGGGCATTTGGAAAACGCTGCCATCCGGTAGACGAATTCTCGACCCACAACAAATCGATCGCCTGGACTTTTTCCTGAACGAACTGCACAAGCAAGGCATATACGCGAATCTCAACCTGCACGTTTCGCGAACACTGACCGAAGGTGAAGGCTTTCCCGTAGCCAAGGGCCAGCCATGGTGGGCAGCATCCAATAAATGGGTGATGTATTACGACGAAGATGTTCAGGCGGAACTGAAGAAATTCTGTCGCGAGCTTCTGACGCACAACAACCCGTACCGCAATAAGCGTCGAGTAGACGATCCGGGAATCGCGTTCGTCGAGATGTTGAATGAGAACTACTTCAGTGTCGAGGGAACTTCACTTCTCCGCTTTCTACCTGATCGCTACGTGAAGTCGTTCGGCAAGACATGGAATCGATGGCTGGGTAAGAGGTACGGTTCCACAAGCCGGATGAAATCAGTCTGGAATCGAGACCAGGGGAAGCTCGGACAGTCCCTGATTCAGCCTGCGAGCTGGGACAAGACGCTTGGAAAATGGAGCATCAATAAACCAGACGATCCTTACCAGCCAACGGTTGGGCAACCTGGACCGAAGTCGCAGAAGGCACTTCGATTCGCCCCACCTGCGCGGTTAGAACAGGCTCACTTCTTGCAGCTCAGTTACCGTGGCATCGCGATAAAAAAAGGGCAGCCGTACACGCTGTCGTACTGGGTCCGATCCGACAAACCGCGCGAATTTAATATGGAAATCTCCACTGCGGAATCCGGTGAATGGGATCCGATTGGCATGTTCGAACCAGCTTCGGCTGGTCCTGAATGGAAGCAGGTTCGCAAAGTTTTCTTCCCAAAGGGCGACGCCAGCGATGCATACGTTGCCTTAAGTATCGGTGCCGATGAAACGCCGATCGAGTTTAGCGACGTACGACTTAACGGAGGTGTCGAATCTCAGGAACTTGCAGCCGATCAGTCGATCGAGCAGGGAAATGTTGGGATACCGGTTTCTGGTTGGCCACTGCCAGCCATCAACGATCTCAATCGGTTTATGGTTGATACTGAGCGTGCGTGGATTGTCGAACTGAAACGATTCTTGACCGACGAACTTGGCGTGCGAGTTCCCATTACCGCGTCTCAGGAAAACTATCACGCGGAAGGTTTGCTGGCGAGTACCGTCGATTTTATCGATCTGCACAACTACTGGCATCATCCGACATTCCCGGCCGGCAAGAACTTCAACCCGACAGACTACCGAACCGGTAACGAACCGATCGAATCATTCCCCACTCGTAGCGGTTGGCCAACAAACTCACTACTCATGCGGTCTGGTTGGCGCTATTTCGGAATGCCGTTTACGTTGAGCGAATGGAACCATGCTGAACCAAGCGACGTTAACTCTGGTGCGGTGATGATGGCGGCAGTGATGGCGTCGATTCAGGATTGGGACGCGGTCTACTTCTTTGACTATTCGCAGACCAGTAAGCGTTGGTTTGCAGATCACTTCGAAGGGTTCTTTGATCTCAACAGTCAGCCCGTGAAACTGGCAACCATTGCGGTGGGAGCCAACATTTTTCTCCGAGGCGATCTTCCAGCGCTCAAGACAAAACGACACGGAACCTTCAGCGATCGTTTAGACGGCCGCTTGGCGTTTTCACACTTGATTGGTGTTGACCCGAAAGCAAGTGGCAAGAGCATTACTCGACTGCCCGGCTCGACTGCCCGGCTCGATGAAGGGCGACGCAATCCGGCTTGAGACACCAGACAAAAGTCTTATCTGGGATGCGACCAAACCAGACAGAGCATATCTGACGCTTAACACACCACGCTCGCAGGGGGCGTGGGGACTCATTGCGAACCAGTCGTTTTCGATGCCCAATCTCGATGTGGAAGTCGGTTCCATTCTTAGAAACTACGGAACCGTGGTCGCCACTACTCTGGACGATGCCGATTCGATTGGTGCATCGAAGTCCATCCTGCTGCTGGCTTCCAGCGGTGCTGAGAACACGGGTATGCAGTGGAACGACGAGCGTACTTCTGTTTCAGACAAATGGGGCACAGGCCCCACGAGGATTAACCCTGTTTCGGCCACGGTCCGTATCGCAAGCCGGCAGGTTCGCAAAGTCTTCGCACTGGATGGAACAGGCGCGAGAACCAAAGAAGTTCCGGTGAAACGAACCAGCGATGGAATTGAATTTTCGATCGGTGGCAAGTTTGAAACACTCTGGTATTTGCTGACCATCGACTAGGCTGGTACTGGGCATCGAGCGTTCGGTTCTGTGGGAAGTACTTTTCCCAAACGCCACCCGGTTGACGCTGCTACACAGTTCAGGAATCATGCCAACATGATTCTCGAAGGCGTCGTCACAACTCAAGACATCAGCGGCCAGCTAAACATCGCACCGATGGGGCCGATTGTCGAACCCGACATGCGAGTGCTACGACTGCGCCCGTTTCAAACCTCGCAGACGTATCAGAACCTCAAAGCAACGGGGTGTGGTGTCCTGCATGTTGTTGATGATGTTTTGCTGATTGCCAAAGCTGTTTGTCGACAGCTTGAACCAGAACCTAAAACACAGCCGGCCGTGGATATTGCAGGGAGAGTCCTGACATCGGCGTGTCGTTGGTTTGAATTTCGCATCGATTCGATTGACGATTCTGAACAGAGAACCGAATGCCTGGCGACCGTTATACACACCGGCAGGCTACGAGACTTCTTCGGGTTCAATCGAGCCAAACATGCTGTCCTCGAGGCAGCCATCATGGCAACACGCACTCACATTCTTGAACGCGATGAAGTGGTTTGCGAATTTGAACGCTTGCGGGTTCCTGTTCAGAAGACCGCCGGGCCAGACGAACGTGCGGCGTTCAATTTGATCATGGATTTTGTGAACCAACAGTACGAAACGAACCTATGCGCGAAGTTGTAGTTTCAACCGGCGCGCGATTGCACTTTGGGTTGTTTGACCTGGTTGCCGGACGAAAGTTTGGTGGGATCGGCATGATGGTCGATTCGCCCGGCGTCACTGTTCGCGTTCGGTCTGCTGAGATGACTTCGATCAACGCGCCGGGCCAAATCGCAAGTCGTGTCGACATGTTGGTGGCGAGGTTCAGGGAAGAGTTTGCCACACCAGCGGCTGCTGTTTCTGTCCCGCGTTTTATCCCGTCACACAACGGTTTGGGTTCAGGAACCCAGTTAGCCGTCGCGTTGGGGTCGGCGTTGGCTCGGCTTGGAAACTTTGAATGCTCACCGGCGGAGATTGCACTTGCGACCGGGCGCGGTCGTCGGTCAGCGATCGGCATTCATGGATTTGAGACGGGGGGATTCTTCGTCGATGCTGGTCACGCGGAGGGCGAATCGATTGGTCAGATCCGGCAACGAATTTCGTTTCCAGATGCATGGCGTTTGGTTCTCCTGACTCCAACAGATTGTGAAGGTCTGTCCGGTCAGCAGGAATTAGATGCGTTTAGTCAGTTGCCTGCGATGTCCGAGAGCGTGAACGAAGAACTTCGGCTCCGTGTTGCTCAGGAAATCAGCCCCTCGCTCGAAGCCTGTGACTTCGAATCTTTTGCCAGCGGACTGAACCACTTTGGCAACACAATTGGCCAACATTTTGCGCCAGTGCAGGGCGGTGTATTCCGATCGCCCGCAGCATCGGAGCTAGCAGGCAAACTCCGCAGCGACGGCATTCGCGCGGTGGTTCAATCGTCGTGGGGGCCAACCGTTTGCGCGATTGCGAGAGATGAGGACGAAGCTCAACGAATCTCGCAGGTTAGCGAACTTGATTCTCAGATCGTCAAGCCACTTAACCGTGGTGCAACGATTGTGGCTACGTAGCCTGCTCACTCTGTTGGCCAGCTTCGGGTGGCGTGTCCATGCCGTTTCGATTTCGTCTGTTGCGTCGGTACAGCATTGTCCCAATTGCCAATCCGGCGAACCCACCAGCCGCAGCGCCGAGGCTTCTGCCACCGGGGTCACCAAACGAAAACGGAAGCCATGGTCCAATTGCAGGACTGCCAACTAACATCCCAATAAAACTTGGGATGAAGAACCAGCCCACTTGCGATGGTTGGCTTGGCGATTCCTCAGGATCAATCTGGCTCGCATTGTACGGATTCGAATCATCGGAGGGCGTCGACACTGACATCGTCAGGCATCACCGACGGTTTCTGAAACACTAAATGTGTCGTGATTTTCGGTTCTGGCAACAATCAACTCAGCAAGTAGCCCGAGTGTCAAAGCCTGAGCGCCTAGTAGTGTTGCGGCGATCGAATAGGCCAGCAGCGGACGGGTGCCAATGTCCTGTACCTTGATCGATTCGAACAATCGCATCGCAACCCAAAGCCCTCCGAGGTAGGTCAGTCCAAGGCAGCCGATAGCGAAGAACAGAATTCCAACGGCTCCCAATGCGTGTTGAGGTCGGTTACCGAACCCGGTCAGGAACCGCACTGTAATCAGATCCAGCAGGCCTCGCATGAAGCGTCTGACACCGTATTTCGAATGACCAAATTGGCGCTCACGATGGTTCACTTCCAGTTCAGTGACAGTGAATCCGCGTGATGCCGCAAGGATCGGAATGAACCGGTGCAGCTCTCCATAAAGCCGTACTTCACTCGCGACGTCTTTCGGAAACAGCTTCAGGCCACAGTTGTGATCGTGCAGTTTGACGCCAGTTAGTGTGCTGGCCATCCAGTTGAAAACACGACTGGGATAGACCTTGTGCCATGGATCCAGCCGCCGGACTTTCCAGCCGTTTACAACGTCAAACCCTTCAGACTGCTTCGCCAGAAGTCGTGGGATCTCAGCCGGATCGTCCTGCAAATCGGCATCCATCATGACGATGTTTTCGCCCTTGGCTGCACGCATGCCAGCGGTCAACGCGGCAGCTTTGCCAAAGTTCCGCCTGAACCGAATTCCTTTGGCTCGCGAGTCGTCGGCAGTGATCTCGCAGATCTTTTGCCACGAGCCATCGTTCGATCCGTCGTCTACGAAAATGAACTCACAATCAATATTGTGTTCAGCACAGACCGATTTCAGCTCACTGTGCAGTTCGTGGAGACTTTCGTTCTCGTTGAAGACGGGCACCACAACAGACAGCATTTTTTCTCCCACCGGACCAGCATTCAAAATAGCATGGTACCGAAAGCCGAACCGGAATGCGGTTCAAAAACCTGGCATCAGGAAACCTCAGAAGTTTCTTCCTGCTTGCGCGGCTTGGTGCGTCGTCGCGGGCCGGATGTCGCGGCCTGTTCTCTGGCGAGCAATGCTTCCTGCGAGATGAGTTGAACGATGTTTTGCGAGAGCTTGTCCATTTCCATGACCAGCGAGTCAATGCGACTTGCCAGGAACATGTAGAGCGTCAGAGCTGGAATCGCGATCGAAAGACCAACGGCCGTCGTGAGCAACGCCAAGCCAATACCAACCGCCAGTTCTTCCGGCTTACCCATCGCGCTGGAATTGGCGATGTCGTTGAAGGCCTGAATCATGCCGATCACTGTTCCCAGCAAGCCAATCAGCGGAGCAACCGTGGCCACGCCGTTGAGCACTCGAAGGTGCTTTCGCAGTTGCGAAACCTGACGTTCTCCACCATCGATGATGGCCTGTTCGACCTCAACGCTGGGTTTGCCCCATTTGCGGACGCCGTGCGAAAATACGTCGGCAATTGGGCTGCCATTGTCGCGGCAAATGGCCATGGCTTGCCTCGGTTCCAGCTGCCCATTGCGAAGATGCATGAGGAACCGATCCACAAAGTGAGCCGGTATCACGCGTCGTCTTCTCAGTTGAACCAACCGTTCAATCCCAAACCACAGCGCCATGACTGACGCGACGCCGAATGCGCAAACAAACGGAATGCCAAGGGCTTCGATAATCTCCAGCGGCGTCCGTGGAATCGCGCTCCGGCCGCTTTGAGTGACCACTTCAGCCGGGACCGGTGTGCCTACGCTGGCTTCGGCGTTGTCTTGCGGCCCAGCTGTAAACGCAGCCTGGATCGGTTGAATAAGCAGCACTCCAAGACACGCCAGCATTGCAAGACGAATGCGAATCGCCGCGAAACCGCGTCTTTGAGAGTTGTCCTGATTCCTGATCATTATCTTGTCTATCCAACTTCACCGTGGCGGTGAAGCGAAGCTCTGTTTGTTAAGGCCTTGCTGCTGACTGCAGTTCCTGCAATTTCTCCTGAGCGATCTTAGCCTCCGGAGTGTTCGGGAACTTCTCGATGACTTCCTTGTAGCTCTTCGTCGCGTCTGTTGGTCGTAGCAGAGCTTTTTCACATCCGGCCGCCTGCAGAAGTCCGGCAGCCTGAATCTCTGGCAGGCCACCATAGTTCGTGTACGCCTTCATGAACTCCGTAAGAGCCTGCGAATATTTTTCCTGAGCAAGCCACGTATCACCGAGGCGAAGTTGGCACTTCCCGGCGGTTGGCGTACGTCTGCCGAACCCATCAATGACCACTTTGCGAAACGATTCGCGGGCTGCATCGAAATTTGCTTCGCGGTAGTACGACCGGCCAACGATTTCGTGCATGCGATAGTAGTATCGAGCCGCCGTTGGTCGAGCCAGCATCTCTGCGGCGACTTCACGCACCTTCGCGTATTGCTTGTTCGCGTAGTGAACTTCTGCCAGATCAACCCACACCAGCCCATGCCATTCTTCGTCGTTCACGCCCGGTGCCGTCACGCGTGTTCGCAGATTGGTCAGAATATCTTCAGCCTGTTGATACTCCTTCCCACGATACAACATCTCACTTTGGAAAAATCGTACGTGGTCGAAGAATGTTCCGTTCTTGAACCGGCTTAAGTACTCATCCACATACGCCTTTACCTTCGCGTCGTCTTTCACCTTGTTGCTAATAGCAATCAGATTGTAAATCGCGCCTTCAGCAATGGGTTGTGGGGCAGATGGTGCGTCTTTGAGTTCTATGAAGACAGCCGATGCTTCGGGAAGCTTGCCCGCAATCATATCGCTCTCGGCAAGAACCATTCGAGCGTTGTAAATCAGTGGGCTGCGAGGCCGCTTATCGATGAGTGACTTGAACAGCTCGTCAGAACGCGTGAAGTTCTGAGCGTCCTGATGCATGAAGGCCCAGCGTTCAATGATTTCGTCGAGCTTGCTTGCTTCGGGGAAAAGCGTTGTGAGACGCTCGTAAACTTTGTCGGCCTCGTCAACTTCACCCCGCAGCTCCAAGAGCCGCGCGAGTTGACGTCCGGCTTCGAATGAGAACTTTGTCGGTTTGCGAAATTCGGCCTGCGGTGGTGCAGCCTCAGCAGGCAGATACATATTGAACGCTTTGCGATACGCGGTGATGGCTTCTTCCGTCCGGCCACCTTCGCGGTACGCTTCGCCAATCATGAACGGCGCTTCGGCAATTCGCTTGAAGTTCGGATGATCACGCAGCAGCTCTTTGAACGATGCGGCTGCGTTCGCATAGTTCTTCAATTCGTACTCGCTCCATGCGACACCCGACAGTCCGTCTGGTCGCAGTTCAGAGTCGCGATCAAGAGTGAGTCGTTGGAACAGATCGCGGCTCCATGCGAAGTCACCACGTTGCCATGCCACTTCGGCGACACGCTTCGCAACAGCTTTGGCTCGATCGACGTTTAGAGCATCAATCGCTTTGAGCTCTTGATCGGCAGCGGGTCGTTTCCCCTGATTTGCCTCTGCAATCGCTTTTACCTCGCGTGCGTCAATCAGTTTGTCGCCGGTTGGGAACCGGTTGATGTAGCGAGACGCGGTTGTTGACGCATCTGTGTATTTGCCCAACGCGAGTTCGCTAACGGAAGAGAGAACAATGACTCCGGCGAGGTCGTCGTACTTCCCTTGTTCGATCTCGCTGATGAGCGATCCTGTTGTCGCTAGAACTTCTTTGTGCTCACGCAACTGTTGGTGGGTTCTCGCCAGGTAGTATCGCGTCAGCGCTCGGGTCCGGTCGTTGTCCGCCACTTTCAAGGCTTGTTGATATTCCGCCAGAGCTTTGCGGAGTTCAGGTTCTCCCTTGCCCCTCGCGGCGATTCGGCCAAGCAACAACTGAGTCTGGCTCTTGTAGGTATGGTCTGGAAATCGGTCGTTCAGTGTGGTCAAGAGTCGCTGAGCTGATGCGTAGTCTTTCCCCTGCATTGCAGAATCGGCCGCGAAGAACAGGCCATCGTCGGCGAATGGGCTGGTGCCCCAGTCAGTCGCAACGCGCTCAAAAAGCTGCTTCGCTTCGTCCGGTCGCCCCGACAGTCGCAGGCCGTCGGCTCGGTAGTACAAGATCTCGGGTGCGAACTGTTTGTTGTTTTGGAACTCAATAAACAACGCGTCGAGTGCTTTGTCCGCTTCGGGATACTTCGACGTCTTCTGAAGACTTACAGCGTGCAGAATGTCGGCACGCGGACGGTTCGCTTTTTCACCCTTCGCCTTGTTCAGCCAATTCAACGCTTGCGGGTAATCCTTCAATCGAAAATACGCGAGACCGATATTCAATCTCGCAGGAGCGGCAAGGCTGTTCTTTTCGAAGTCGTTGACAATGAACCCATAAGTGTTGATCGCCTGCTTCAGGTCATCCGCTTTGAAGTACAGACTGCCCATGCGAGACAACGCTCTTGGTGAGACGACCGGGTCATTGTCCTTTGCCAGTTTGCCGTAGTACTTGAACGCTTCGCCAATTTGGTTTTGACCCTCAAGGCTGCGGCCAAGTCCGTATTCGAGGTCGCGGGTCATCTGCGGTTCTGGCTTCCTGTCGGCCAGAGTCTGGAACGTTCGCTGTGCAACAACCCATTCCTTCAACGCAAGCTGCGACTGACCTTCGAACAGGTACGCCCAATTGACCAAAGAGTGATCCGGAAACTTCGTACGAAAACTCTTGAGCTCCGTAATGGCTCGCTGATAGTCGCGTGCGTAAAAGCTGCACTCACCAATGCGGTAAGTGGCGTCCGGCAGGTTCTTGCTTTCAGGATACTGGCGAGCAAACTCTTCGAACTGACTGCGCGATTCGCGGTACTGTCCGAGGTTGCTAAGCGACAAACCGTAGTACAACGTCGCGACACCAGCGCGCGGGTGCTCTTTGTGAGTTTCGAGAAATGATTTGAACGCGGTGGCAGCCTGTTGATAGCGGCCGGTCTTATACAGACCGCGAGCAAACGTGTAATCCTCGTTAGCATCCTGTGCGAGAACGGTCGCCGGGGCGAGCAGGAAACAAGCGAGAACAGCACAGATGAATCGCGCTGCGAATGTACAAGCTCGACGCCGCGCATCGACGCGCGCGGGATGATCGGTGTTTGGTTGAGGCACGAGTTAAACTCCGGAATTGAGTCACTTTACGACGGCCCAAGGCTCAGCCGGCGTCGTGCACAGAAGGCACCTGTGGGGATCCCAATGATACGGAGCTATGAGCTCGACCGGCAAGCTGCGCGGCGGCGATGGGCTTCAGGCTCAGGAAAAAGTGGGATTTCCGTCGCCCGGATCCGCAAAAGTTGCCTGATTTCCCAGCAAATCAGCCTTTGGACAGTTCGTCCCGGCGGTTGTTTCTCTTCAGCCGCAGATGTCATGGGAAGTTCGAACTGGGTCGAATCGATGAGCGGTTCAATTAGGTCGATGGCCGGACAAAGTCTGCGAGATCCATCTGCGTCTGAACAATCTTCTCTCTTCCCGACTTGAAAGCGTCCAGTACCTCAGGATCAAACTGAGTGCCCCGCCCCTTTTCGATAATGCTCATGCACCGCTCGCGTGAATAGGCAGCCTTATAAGGTCGAGCGCTGGAGAGTGCGTCGAAGACATCGGCGACGGCAGTTATGCGACCTTCGATCGGGATGTCGGTCCCCTGTAAACCCAGCGGATAACCGGTTCCATCCCAGCGTTCGTGATGCGTCTGAGCAATTCGAGACGCCATCATCATCATTGGCGATTCGCAGGCCTGGAGAATGCGAGACCCGACTTTTGCATGAGAACGAAGGCGAGCCAAATCTTGGTCCGCATAGGGTTCGATAATGTTTCGGCCGAGCAAGGCATGAGTCTTCATTAGCTCATACTCCTGCGGGTCCAGACGGCCTTCCTTGAACAGGATTTTATCCGGAATCGCTATCTTGCCGACGTCGTGTAGCTGAGCCGCTTGTTCAATCAGTTCAACTTGCTCCTGCGACCAACCAAGTTGTTCCGCAATGATCCCCGCATAGTTTCCGACTCGAACAACATGGTTACCAGTTTCGTTGTCGCGAAACTCAGCCGCCCGCGCCAGACTGACGATAAGCAGCTGGCGTGAACTCAGTAGTTCCTGTGTTCGTTGCTTGACGACATTTTCCAACCGGTGTCGTTCGCGATGAGTTCTTACAATCTCTTGTCGGAGTTGGATCGCATTCCGAACGCGAAGAGAAATCGAGGTAGGTCCTGCCGACTTCACAATGTGATCGTGAGCGCCCGCTTCGAGCGAAGCTGTCACACATTCGTGGTCAGCATGCTCTGACGTGATGATCACTGGCAGAGTACGCAGAGCCGGGTCCATTCGCATGGCGCGAAGGATGTCCAACCCGCTGGCTTCGGGCATGTCGTAGTCGAGTATTACGACATCCGGGCGCCCCGAACGAAGCAGTGGCAGCGCTTCTGTGGGACGGCTTGTCGTTAGAAAGTCGTCAAACCCAGCACTCTTCAATGCCATTCGCAGTTCGATAAGAGCCTGATAGTCGTCGTCGACAATCATGACCCGTGCTGTGCGGACGCCGACGGGTAGCCAGTTCTCCGGAGTCTTTGAAACCGGTTCAATCGGTATAGTTGATGGAGCCTGATCTTCCTGAGCAATCAGTGATCGAAGTCGAGTCTCGACATGCGATACTGTGCCCGAGCTACCACCGAACGCGGGGCGTACAACCGCTCTTTCCAATTCTGACACTCGAACTGCCTCCACAAGGGTTCGAGTGGCTATCGAAGGTCCGGACTCACAATTGCGTGGTCACGATAGGCCGAGACCTAAACTGGGTAGGGCTGAAGCAGGGTTGCAACGATAGCAGCGGGACGAATCGTGTTATGCGGGCCGTAGCACCGTGCTTCTACGTACTCAATTCGAAGTCCAAATCTGGACGCAAGCTGACCATTTCTGATCACGCATCTGGCAAGTTCTTGCAATCGTATTCGATCACGCAATTGGTGATGCAGATAGCCGGGTGCGGAAGAAGAAGTGGGAAGCGCCCGTCGCTCGTAGCCTCCAATGTACGAATACCTGGTCGTATCCGCGATCGAGCACTTCACCACTCAACTTCAGTCGCAAGCTTCATCACTGACTGCGGGACTGATACTCCCACAATGGCTTGAACGACTATTCCTGCTAGCTCTGGGGCCCACGGCACTGAATGTCTTTCATCTGCAAGAAGCAGGCAGCAGACAATCTCATTGCCTCGTTCGGGCGAGTGGTATTCGCCGCCTCAACACCGCCGCAAGAGCAGTTCATCTCAATGCAAGTGAAACTGTAGAATCGCCTTCAAACTGTTGGTTGGTTGCCGTGTTTCTCGGCAGAATTGCCCGCAATATGGCCACGTAGGCACCCTTATGGGGTGTTCGTAATGTCCCCACATTAGGCGTTGCGCGGCGAGACTCGTTGCTGGTAGACAATTGAGATGTATCCCGACTCGCGACAGTCGAATCACAGATCAGTCAAACCGCTCATGCGGCGAAGAAGCACCTGAAGAACATCATCCCGACGCAGCTGCCGCACCCCGTTGCAACTGGAAGTTGCTACCGCGTTGGGTTTCGGAGGATGAGTTGCAGGATGCTGGCGACCGCCTGGTACAGCTGAACCGGAATTTCATCGCCGACTTCAGCGCTGGCGAAGAGTGCTCGAGCGAGTGGCTTTTCTTCGACGATGGGAATGCCATGTTCTTTCGCGACCGTCCGAATTCTCAGCGCGATTTCGTCGGCACCCATGGCGACGATGATTGGCGCGGCCATCGTAGAGCGTTCGTATTTTAGCGCGACGGAAATGTGTGTTGGGTTCGTGATGACAACCGTCGCTTCAGGTACCTCTTGCATCATGCGGTTGTTAGCGCGTTCGCGTTGCAGCCGGCGCAGTCGAGCCCGAACCATGGGATCGCCTTCTTGCTGCTTGTGATCTTCTTTGACCTCTTCGAATGACATCTTGAGGTCTTGTTCGTGCTTCCACCGTTGATAGATGAGATCAATAGCGCCTACGACAACCATTGAACCGGCAACCGCCAGAGCGATCCCCACACTGGCTTCCCAGCCAATACGAATGGCCGTGGCCAACGATCCGCGACCGGCAGTTTCGATGACGTTGAATTTGGCGTTGATCACAAACATGGCGATCGCTGCCACACCGCTGACCTTCAACAGCGACACAAGAGTCCGCATAAGTGACCGCGACGACGCCAGTTTAGAAATACCGCTTGCTGGTGAAAGCCGTTTCGGGTCTGGCATTAATGCTGTTAGCGAGATGTTGCCTCCGCTCTGCACACCGCCAATGGCGAGGACCGTCAGCAAGACAGTCAACATGAGTGGCCCAATGGTGGCTCCGTACTCCCACAGTTTCTGTCCCGCAAGAGTATGCACATCTGCGGGGCTCATATTGGTTCGCAGATCTGCCAGACCATTCCGAACAGACAACTGCATTCCATCCGAAATCGCAGCTCCCACCCACAACGTCGCAACACCAGCCAACAACAACGCGCCTTGTACAAACTCGGCGCTGTACGGAATCTGCCCCTTGTCGCGCGCATCCTGCCGGCGCTTTGGGGTGGCGTCGTGTGTTTTCTGATCGTTGTCCGCCATGCGAATCCGTTCGCGGTGGTTCTACTAAGGTGCCGGCTGGCACCAGGCTTGTCGCTACTCTTTCATAGCACTGAATAGAGCCTTTCAACCATTCCGGTAAGGCTTCGGCCAATCAGCAAACATGTTTCCGGCATCAGAATAAGCAGCGCTGTGAAACCGCCGGCCAGTCGTAGTGGCAAGCCAATCGAAAACAAATTCAACTGCGGCGACGCGCGGTTCAGCATGAAGAGAACGACAGAACCAAGAAACAGCAAAACACCGACTGGTCCTGCAATTGTGAGTCCCGTTTCATGGCCCGTTGCGAGCGTATCAACGGCGATCATTCCGAAGCGTTCGCGATCAATCTGAGCACCAAATTCAATTCGTTCGAAGGTCATTCCCAAAGCAATGAACAACGAATGATGTAAGTTCATGACAAGAAACAGAAGTGTTCCAACGCCCATGAACACCTGAGACACAACGGTCGAATTCTGCTGAGTCACCGGGTCGGCCAATGAAGCCATACTGAGCCCCAGTTCCTGACTAATCCATGAACCAGCAACCTGTACTGGAAACAGAAACAGCCCCAGAACAAAGCCAATCGCTGCGCCGAGGAAGCCTTCTCGAATGGCCATCACGGTTAGTGTTGCGACGTTGTATGACTTCACTGGCACCGCATAGTTGTTACACCACAACAGTGTCAGTGCGAAAATCAGACCCAGCTTGACCGACTTTGGAACCATCTCGCGTTTGAATATTGGCATCACGACTACGAATGCAGCCACGCGTGTGAGCACCATCATGAACGCAATGATGTGTTGGGACAGAAGATCCATTTTTATGTTGCCGCCTCAACACCATAGGTCAGCATGCGTTCGGTAAATTCCATAACCAATCGCAGTGTCCATGGCAGCGTCACAACAAACACAACGCCAACTGCCAGCAGACGCGGAGCGAATGTCAGTGTCTGTTCCTGAACGCTGGTGATGGTTTGCAAAATGCTAATGACTAAACCCACCAGCAAACTCACAAGCACCGTCGGCGCTGCGACAAGCATGGTTGTGATTACCAGTTCGCGACAGATTTGAACCACATCGATTGTGCTCATAATCGTGCTTACCTTTTCTTCTTCTTTTCGGGATGACGGATCTCAAGAGATCGTTTGGCAATCTGGATCGCCAGGCTTTCGTCTGGCATCACTTCCAGCATTTTCGCCGCCTTGCGCTCTTCAAACTTGCTTACGATCCAAACAACTTTGTCGACGTCGCCTTCGTTGGCCATCTTCGTTAGCTGAGTTGCGGCCTTGGCCGGATCCATGCCTTGGAAAATCGCGGCCTGCCGCTTGTAGTTCTTCATTTCGTTTTCACTCGGCTGCTTCAAGCCCGTGTTCTCGTCCTTCTCTTCGTCTTTGGGTTTCTCTGGAACTGGCTGACTCTGAATAGTCTGAATTTCTTGAAGGATCTGAGTCGTCGTATCCAGCGTCCCACGTACTTGTGTCAGGAATCCGTCTGTTTCACGTTGTTCTGCGTCGATATCCATTAGCACAAGTTTCAGGCGACGTTCTTCGTTCTCCAATTCGGACTCACGCCGCTCGATCGCCGCAACGCGCGTCTTCATGACTTCGCCCATGCGGTACAGGTGCTCGGCACTCATTGCCTTCGGAGGCACGGCGGATGGAAGTTCCTGCGGAATCCCATCGGTAGTCTCGTCGCCCAGTTGTTGGACGGCATTCTCATCTTCACCATCGCCTTCAGCTTGTTCGGTCTTGTCTTCTTCCTTCTGATTTAGGAACCACGAACCGCCAGCCGCTATCGCGAACGATCCAATGACCAGCGCTCCGTACATCACCATGCGTCCCATGATTTTGCCTCGCTCCTATGTTTAAGCTGAATGAGATTCCTGACCCGAGTCGTACGACCGCCGTTGTGTGAGCAAGTCGTCAAGCTTGATTTGTTCCGCGCGAATCTGTTCTTTGCGACGCAGTTTCTTCTGGTCGGTCAGATAAGTGGACAGTGCTTCTGCTTCACGTTCGGCTTGTTGTCTTTGCGTTTCCAATTCACTCTGCTGAGTGGCTAGTTCGCTGGCATGTTCTTCGCTGCGACTGATTCGAGAGAGTGTTTGCTTCAACCAAACAGATCGTGCTTCCAGCGAACTGGCACTGGCTGGTTGATTCGCGGAATCGGCAATTGTTTGGTGTAGCGATGCCACGAACTTACGTTCGCTTGCGATTGCCGCGTTGATCTTCTGAATCTGGAACTCAAGCATTCGCAGGCGTTGTTTTCGAACGTTGAGAACTCGGTCTAATTGCTCCGGCGTTTTTACCATGGCCAGGCTTCTCCGATATGTAGCAACGCTTTGCGAGTTTCATCGTATGAACAGACTTCGTTAGGCGACTGTTGCAACAACGTGTTGATCGCAGGCTGCAGCGACAAAGCTGTATCGACTTGTTGTGATGCGCCTTTGGTGTAGAGGCCCAGTCGAATCAGGTCTTCCATTTCCGCCAACGTCTTTATGATCGCGCGGACTTTGGTTCCGGCAGCGACGTGAGCTTCGTCGTTCACGCTGGTGAATAGTCGGCTGACACTCTGAGAGATGTCGATTGCCGGATAGTGACCCGCTTGAGCCAGACGTCGGTCTAAAACGATGTGCCCGTCCAGAATCGAACGAGCCGCATCCGACACCGGTTCTTCTGTGTCGTCGCCATCGACAAGAACAGTCACGATTGCGGAGATAGAACCGTTTCTATCCTGTCCAAGCTGTTCCAGCAGGTTCGCCATATTCTGAAACACAGACGGTGTGTACCCGCGAGCCGTTGGCGGTTCGCCCAGCATCAAACCGATCTCACGTTGTGCGTGAGCGAGACGCGTGAGGCTGTCGAGCATCAACAGAACGTTGCGACCTTCTTCGCGAAATTCGTTGGCGATTGTCACGGCCGTTTGCGCTGCCCGAAGTCGCATGAGAGGTGGTTCGTCGGAAGTAGCCACCACGACAACCGATCTGCGAAGCCCTTCGGCTCCGAGGCTTTCCTCCAGAAACGGACGTAGTTCACGACCGCGTTCGCCCACGAGTGCAACAACATTGATGTCTGATGACGCGTGTTTCGCGATCTCGCCCAGTAGCGTACTTTTGCCGACGCCACTCCCAGCGAACAGACCAACACGTTGCCCGCACCCCATCGTCAACAGGCCATCGATTGATCGCTGGCCAGTTTCAAACGGAGTGACTATTTCTCCGCGATTCATCGGAGCCGGGCTACCTGAAATTAGTCGACGGAATCGAACCGTGGATAATCGCCCACGCATGTCGATGGGTGTTCCCAATGCGTTGAGAACGCGACCGATAACAGCATTGCCAACGGGAACTCGCAGAGTCCGTCCGAGCGCGACGACGGTCATGCGAGGGCGAAGGCCATCAACTTGCCCGTACGGCATCAGCAAAGCATCGTCTTCTGAAAAGCCAATCACTTCGGCCAACATGCGTTCGTGAGCACTGACTTCGATATGGCACAGCTCACCCACCGTCGCCGGAATTCGCGCACGCAGGACACCCCGGGCACTACGCAGTTTCCCGGCGATCCGGAAAGCGTCGCAGGCCTGAACCTGTTGCTTGAGTTCTTCGACGTTCAATCTGAGCATGTTCAAGCGATTCCATCAGCCCGACGCGAATCTCGTCGAGCACCAGTTCCATTCGTGCCACGTAGTTGAAATCAGTCCCATTCACTTCGCAGTCGCCCGACGCAACATTGCGATCAGCGACAAGTCTTGGCGAACCCGATTCAGACCACGGCGGTGGTCGCCCCTCTAATGCCCGGTTTAGTTCTGCAAGATCGTTCGGGTTCAACGCGATGGTGATTTCGTCTGAACCGCCGAAGCGGGTGACTGCTTCGTTGACGAGCTCTTCAATGCCTGTCGTCGACTGGGCACTGTCTCCCACAATTCGGGATGCAATGGCGACCGACATTTCAACGGTGACTAAACGAAGTTCGTCCAGCGATTCCTGTCGCCGAAGTTCTGTTTCTTGCACGGCTGCTTCGATAGCATTCAGCCTTGTTTCGATTACCTGAAGAACGGCCGGATCGTGAGCTGGTGTCGGTGCAGGTCGTGGTTGCCTCGTCTGAGCGGCAGATGGATCTGGAACCGACTGCGATGCTTGAGCGTGCCGAGGTCCCACCGGAACTGGCACCGCTGGCCGCGGCACAACAGCCGAACCCACAAGACGCGCAGAGCGCACGGGCTGAGTGACTCGCACGATGTGGCGAGTTGGCCCTGTTCCAATAGTTTGTTTGCGTCCTTGCATATCCATCAGTCAGTTCTTGTTGGCTAAGCCATTTGCAAATCGCCGGCGGCGTCCAGCCGACCCATGGCTCCCGCAATTTCTTTCCGAGCCGCTTCAATGGCGTCCGGATCGGGTGTGGCGAGTTCCATCTCTTCAATCAATCGCTCTCTGGCGCGGCGGGAAAGGTTGGCCTGAACCTGATCGGCCAGCGCTTGATCTGCGCCTTTTAGAGCGGCGGATAGTGTGTCGATGTCGAATTCGCCAAGTAGTTTTTGAACCGAACGACCGGTGAGTTTCAGGATGTCTTCGAACTCGTACAGCAACGCGCGAACGCGTTCGGCCATCTCGGCATCTTCCGCCTGCAATGCGTCCAACATTTCGTTCCGCGCGGACTTGTCGAGTGACCGAAGCAGCGCTGCCGCGCGGCCATCGGCGTCGAGTTCTTCGCCTTCGGGTTCCTCAATTTGCAATGCGTTGTCGAGTGTTGTTTTCACGATGCGTGCGATGAGTTGTGGCGAACTACTGTCTTCGCGGTTCATCTGCAGGAAGACGTCAGATCGAGATGCTTCCGGTAGCAGGGGCAAAACCTTCGCGGCTGTTTCTGAATCCAATTGTTTCAGGACCAGTGCTGCTGTTCGCGGGTGTTCGCTCTCCAACGCTGTGCTGATTTGGTAAGAACTCAATTGCATCAGGTCTGCAATCGGATCGCCGGTCGGAACAAATGGCTTCCGAGGCTCTTCCTTCTTGGCTGCAGCTTCCTTGCTTTGTCCTGCTGCCGCTCCCGGAGCGGTGTTGCCTTCGTCACCAGTGTTTGCGATCTGCAGAGCCGGGTCGTTCTCTGGGCTGGGTTTGTTTTCGGTGGCGAACCGAAGGAAACGTTCGAACTCGTCCAGTACTTCGCCTTCGAGTTCCGAATCGACACCCTCTGTGTCGAGTTCTCGCATCGTTTTCCGCAGTTGCGATGTGCGCTCGTCACTAAAGACAGTCAGGATCTGCTCACCCAATTCCGGCCCAAGCGCGCGCAGCAGTATCGCTACGCGTTCGTCGCTGGATTGGTGAACAAGATCAAGCACTCAAGGCTCCTCCCGCTAAGCGGCTGCACGAACCGGGTCTGATGATTTGGCTTCTTCGTCGGATGGCAGTGGTTCGTTTAACCAAGCTGCAACGATGCGTGAAACGGTTTCCGGATCGCGTTCGGCCTGGTTAGAGATGTTGGCCAGCAATTGTTCCCGACGAGCATCAGCAGCCGCTTCTGATTTCAACGTGATCGGTTTCATTCGGCGAAGCGTCATGAATCCGAGGACGAAAGCGACCAGCGAAGCCAGCCCCAGCGACACAACCTGGAACATGTCGCGATACTGGTTCCAACCAGCTGGAGCTGCTACTGGAATCAGTTCTTCCAGGTCCGGCAGAGTCGCTTCAACAACCTCAATGGTGTCGGTACGAGTTTCATCGATACCCGTGGCAGTGCGAATCAGTGCTTTGATCTGTTCGAGAGTTGGCTTTGCCGCACCTTCAGGGAATCCACTCAGGTCAACCATGGCTGCGACAGTCAGACGCTGCAGCTTCCCCTTTGGCCCATTAGTTGTCTCGACAGTCTTGGGGACCAAGAACTTGGAGGTGATATTCTCCTTCTTGTCCGGAGATGATCTAAGCACACCTGTACCGGTTTGCCCTGCGAGATTGGGTGTCGTCCCGACCGGACCAATAGCGCTTCGTCCGGTCTTATAGGTCGTCTCGTTATCAATCTTCGTGTCTGCGGCAACTTTTCCTTCGGCATCGTACCGAGTGTCAATGATCTTTAACGTCGTGAAGTCAATATCCGCAGAAACTCGGACAATTGCATTGTTTGTCCCAAGCATCTGTGAAAGCAGACTCTCTGCTTTTCCAGCGATATGAGCTTCAACTAGCTTGCGATACTCGAGCTGTGCTTGAACTTCGGAGTCGACTCCTGCATTAAGTCCCCGCAGATTTTCACCGCGGGTTGTACTGACTGAGACGTTGTCCGGAGCTAGCCCTTCGACCCCGTGAGAGACAAGTTGCACGATTGTTTCTGCGTTGGTTCTTGAAAAGGTTCGGCCGCGATCAAGATCCAAAACGACGCTAGCGCGAGTATCTCCGTTTTCGCGGACAAACAGTTCGTCGTCCGGCTTACTAATATGAACTGTGGCATTTTTGATGCCCTGGATTTGTCGAATCGTGGCTTGGAGTCGAAGCTCGTTGTTTCGAAGAGCAATCTCGCGATGTTTTTCGCGTGAGTCCAATGGGCCAAGTTCCTGCAGTTCGGGGTCTGCAAAACCCTCAGGAATCGCGTCGCCTGCAGCGAGACGTGCGGCATTCCACTGTGATTTGGGAACCAGAATTCCGGTGGCGTTGAAGTTCATCTTGACTGGAATGCCCGCAGCTTCGATTCGCGTCTTGGCGGTGGTAACCTGGCCTGTCTCCAATTCGAGCGCCAGCGGAATATACTGCGGCTGCATCGACCAGATTCCAACACCGAAAATCGACACGGCACTTACAAGTACCATCGCAATCGTGGCAATCTTGTTGCCACGGCTGGATCGCTCCCAAACGCGCTGCGCTTGGCTAAGTGCGTTCTTAATGGTTTCCATCTTTGCCCCCACAATTTGACCGTTTGACGTACATCGAAAACGCGTTGCCGAATAGAAGCTGCGTTACAACGTCAAACCTGCATTCGCATAATTTCCTGATACGCATCCATCAGCTTGTTTCGAATTTCGACCAACAATCGAAACGACATGTCCGCTCGAGCAGCGTCCAGAACGACTTCATGAAGGTTGTCTGTTTCGCCACTCATTAACTGTTTGACTGAAGTGTCTGCCTGCTGATGTTGTGCGCTGGCTTCGTTCACCATTTCGCCGAGCAGCTTCGCAAACGACGCTCCGGACGCTTCCGATCGAGGAGCCTTGACGATGTTGGGAACCGAACTGGTCGGTCCAACACCGGATGCTCCGGGCACTCCGCCGATTGGTGAAATAGACACGTCTAGGTAGCTCGCAATAGCGACAGGGTTTGTTCGGCCATCTCTCGAAACGTCGTTAACATCTTGAGGTTCGCTTCGTACGCCCGACTGGCTGTCATCATGTCAACCATTTCGTTTGGGATGGAAACGTTTGGCATTGTGACCATGCCTTTGTCGTCTGCATCCGGATGGCCCGGGTTGTAGACCTGCGGTAGCGGGCTGTTGTCTTCCTGCACAGAAACAACTTTCACTCCGTGCAGACCGTTCGCTGCGAATGGATCTTTGGAATCCATGGCGGCAGCAAACACAATGTCACGACGACGAAAGGCAGACCCGTCTGGTGTTCTCGTCGAATGCGCGTTGGCGATATTGTTCGCCACGACTTCCATCCGCTTGCGTTCGGCGCTGAGTCCGGATGCGGATACCTGACTTGCTGAAAGAAAACGTCCCACTCGCACGACTTCGTCCCCCCTCTAAACTGTCAGTGGCCTCTGAGCTCGGAATTACGAACCACGAATGGCGTGTTGCATCTGTGATATCCGACTGCTGAGCACCTGCACCCACGTCTGATACTTCATCGCGTTGCGATTCAGCGCGCCGATTTCGTGGTCGATGTCGACGTTGTTTCCATCCGCGCGTTCTTCGAGGCCTTCTTCTTCGTAGACCTGCGGTTCAACGTTCGCCGCTCCGCCGCTTGCGTCCAGATGCTCTTCAAACGAAACGTCTTGGCGGTGGTAACCCGGCGTGTTGACGTTCGCGATGTTCTGCGCGAGCACACGTTGGCGCATGGCAGTTGCATCGAGTAGCTGGTCGAGATTTCCGATTTGTCTGGTTATGGGGTCCATGCCGGTTACATCGACCAGGCAATCTGCTGATAAGCAGTCGGCGATGTTGGACTAAGGGCAAATGAGTAGAAGTACCCAAGGCGAGATTTTGCCAGCAAGAACCGCGCGCGAACCTGGAAAGAGTTTCCTCGAACGCCTGCGGCAGTGTTTGCCGTTCGCAGAATTGTGGCTGCATAAGTCGTTGTCACACATGGTCTTACTGCGTCGTCGTAAGTGGGATCATGGATTGGCACACCACATGCAATAAGAACGCCAGCACTCCATGGAGGAACTACGTGCAGACTTTTTCCGCAGGCTTGGCTCAACTTCTGTCAGGCCAGTCCAACCAAAACCCAATCAGTGCTGCCGGGCCGACCGCAGCTGCTGCGGTCGCTGTTGGAACTCAGCCAACAGAGTCTTCCGATTTTGCGGCCTTGGTCTTCGGTCCGACGAATGCGAAGACGATTGAGCCCGCTGACTTCGAATGCGTCGTGTGTCACTTTCATGAGAGAGACGCGCAGCAAGTCTTGCCACGCGTTGCTGACAATGGCCTTTCGCTTCCCGTCGCTCCCACAGAGGCGACTCCCGAATCGCAACAGGAAAATGCGATTGCGATAGGTTCAGCTGCGAATGATGCACACAGTTTGCTGGATCCTTCGCCCCACGACGCAGTAGCGGTCAAGACTCCAGCAGAAGCTTCGCTGAGGAAGCTCGTTCCAGTCGAACAGCTGAGTGTTTCAGTCGAGAACGACCAACATGTTCGCAAAGAAGTCACTCTGAAGGAATTGCGTTCGTCACCCCACGATCCGGCGGATGGGTCTGAGACCGGTAACGCTGAGAGTTTGAGTGTAACCTCGTATGAAAGCGTGGCTTCGGTTGCTGCTTCACAGTCAGCTTCTGAGCCCACTGATTTCGCATCTGTTATTCGCTCGAAAATTGACAGTCCAACATCGGGGCGAGGGGAATCGACGAACTCAAAACAAGCATCCGAGCCTCTCTCGAACCAAACCTCTGTCGACGGTGTGGCAGTTCAAACAACAAGACCAACAGAACAAGCGCCGCTTCAGGCACCACGATCGCTCGAACCACCACGTCAGCCAACCGCTGCAGGGCTGACCAACCATCCAGCGAGAACCAACCCAAACGCCGCGACATCACTCCCGGCATCTGACAATTCTGCGGGTCTGAGTAGCTTGCCGGTTCGGTTGCCAAGATCGATTGACCAAGATACTTCACCAACGCGGCCGGCATCTGGGACTGGAAGTTCGCCATTCGTCTCGCTTGCAGAACCTGGAACTCAGAACCCTACGAGACCGAGCGGATCAGTCTTAGCAGCTGTCGAACCGAAGTCAGTTCCTGGGCTAGAGTTTGAGTCAGCACGATCGCAGTCGGCAACGAAATCGGTTCCAACACATGTCGACTCGCAGGCGTTTAAGAACCCTGTCTACGAGCCGAACCAGTCTCAGCCAACCATCGCATCGGCGAAGCAAACTGAGAGTCCAGCTGCTCCGATAAGAAACGCTGTTCCGTCGGCCAACCCAAAGCCCCAGAGTGAAACGGTTCAGCAAGAAGTGACTTCGGGAAGAGCTCCTGAAGCAAAGTCTTCAGCAGTTCAGTCTGAACCACGTTCGACGACCACTGCAAGTACGCAGGTTCAATCAGTCTCAACTGAAACACATGGAACAGAAGCGAACTTGGGAGTTGAAGCCCCTTCAGCCCACGAAGCTCCCGCCGGACGAACGGGATCGAAGCCCTCGACGACCAATGTCGTGACGGAGGCGGAATCGGCCATCGACCATTCGTCTGATGTCCGCCCAGCCGAATTTCGTCGACCAGAGTTGGCGTCACAAGAACACCGCCCGACTCCGCAGACAACAGTCTCGCAACCAACTGCTCAGCCGACACAGAGTAGTGTGGTGACAAATTCACCAGTCGTTGTCGCGCAGGCTGAGTTCACACCAAAGCCACGTGCTTCGAATAGGGCCAGTACCGGACCCACTGAAGCGGCCTCGCTTGAACACACTGATGAACCAGTAAGCGAACCAACTCTGCTGCAACCGGTCGCTGCCGAGGATCAAGCTAGTGTGCGTGAAGAGGCGACGCCTGTGGAGCAGCTCGAAACACCAAACGAAGCGAAAGCCCGAACGTCATCAAGCTCTCATCGCGACACTTCGGTCGTTGATGAAGCTGCCAGCATCGATACCAACGAACCGGTTGAACAGTATGAACCGCCAGAGAGTTCGCAGTCATTGCGGTCCGGTGCGACGTTGGCTGCGGTTCCGGCGGCAACAGCTGCTGTAGCAACCGTTGCAATCGCTGAAGATTCAGAGGCAGTTGTCACTGGCGTCGATGCGGTGCCAGACGTTCCGCCAACGCAGGTTCCTGCATTTGCTGACAAAGCAGAAACAGTCGGATCGCTCTATTCAGAGGCTGCCGCGACTCCTGACGAATCGAAGCAGGTCGCATTTGAGAGCCTTGTCGAAGACACGCACGACACGATCGTCAGTCGAGCAAAGTTGCTACAGGTTGATGAAACCACCGAACTGGAGATCGAAATCGACCCACCGGAAATGGGCCGATTGAACATCAAGGTCAGCCGCACAGACAACGAAGTGTCCGCACGAATTGCCGTTGTAGAACCCGGCACGCTGGAGCTTCTGCAAAGCGAACTTTCCGACCTGCGCGACAGCCTGACGCAGTCGGGAATTTCTGTTGGCAGCTTCGATATTGAGCAACAAAGCCAGGGTCAGACGGGTTTCAACGATCGAGCCAAACCGGACTCGCAACGGCAACAGTCGAGTTCTGACAACGGACCTCAAGAGAACCGTTCCAACCACGAAACTTCGCCTTCGAACAACGATGACAGTCAGTCTATCGACATCCGTGTCTAGACCGTTTCTTCCAACATCCTTTCCAGAGAAATTAGAAAAGCATGATCACCACTGCCGATTCATCGCGCGATCAGTTCCTCAGTCTTCTGGTCGCTCAGATGCAGAATCAAGACCCGCTGGAACCAGTCGGTCAGGAAGAGTTCATCGCGCAGCTTGCGCAGTTCTCGACGCTGGAAGGCATCGAGAAAATGAACGCGAACTTCGAGACCATGTTGCAGGCCAATCAGGATGGCCAAAAGATTGACGAGCTGACTCAAGGCAGCGCGTTGATTGGCAAGACGGTCGAATACTTCGGCGAAGATGGCCGTGACACCGGTGTGGTTGATGCGGTCGAAGTGAACAACAACGACGTCTCGCTTGTTGTTGATGGTGACTTGGTTTCGCTTGATCGAATTCAACGACTCACGGCTTAGAACGACCTGCGGACTCAATTTCGCGCGACGATTTGTCGTGAAGTGTGAGTCCGAAACACACGCTTTACTTGTACGCCAATGCTCGACCCACGCAGTCGGCGTCTTCCCCCCACAATCAAAAATCCAAACACCCTGCGGAGATTCTAGATGTCAACTTCACTGTCAGCGGGCCTTTCCGGACTCCTTGCGCACCAGCGAAAGCTGGATGTCGTTGGACACAACCTCGCCAACGTCAATACCACCGGATACAAGGCCCGAAGAACTCGATTTGCTGACATGATTTACCAGGAAGTGAAGCCTGTGGCCGGGGCTTCGACGACGTCCAGCGGAACCGGCGCGATTCAGGTTGGTAGTGGCGTACGCATCTCTCACGTAAGCATCGCGTTTGGTCAGGGAACGCTGGAAGAGACTGGCGGCGAGTTTGACTTTGCTATCGATGGTGGCGGATTCTTTGTTCTCAACGGCGCCGATAACACCAATCTCTACACCCGTGCGGGATCGTTCCAACTGGATACGGATGGCATGTTGGTTGATGCTGGAACCGGTCTTGCGGTTCAACGCTTGGGAACACTCGGTGACATTGATGGGCCCGGCATCGGGTTCCAGGAACCCGGCGACGATCGAATTGTCATTCCATTCGGTACTCAGCTTCCCGGTGTGGTCACAACGAACCTTGAACTGGAAGGGAACCTCGATGCAAGTGCGGCCAAGCCACTTTCGAGAACCCTCGTCTCAGCCGCACCAATGTTGGACGGTGGAGCCCCCGCAACTGCCGCGACACTACTGAACGATCTCGACACCAGCATTAACCCGTTTGTTACGGGCGACCGAATCAACATCGTCGGCTCAGACGCAGACGGCACTCCGCTATCGACATCGATGGCAGTCGACGGCACTACAACCGTTGGAGACCTAGTCACCGCCGTGAGTGCCGCGTTCCCAGGTGCAACAGCCTCGATTGATGGTGACGGAACCTTCACGCTGACAGCAGATGCTACCGGAGAATCTCTGCTGAGCCTCGACCTGGAAGGGGCGACCGGGAACACCGGTTCAATGAACCTCGCCGCTCACCGAATGCTGATTGGTGAAACCGGTAATGATGGAGCAGTCGTAGACAGTTCTGTGGAGGTCTTTGATCAGCAAGGTCGGGCTCACATTATCCAGCTTCAGTACCAGAAGGTCGACAACAACGAGTGGAGCATCAGGGCATCCATCGATGAAGATTCTGGTTCCATCATTGATGGTGAGATCCAACGAATCCGCTTTGGTGAAGATGGTTCGTTCCAGCAAGTGGAATCGGTTGGTATCGGGGATGCGAGCTTTACATTTCAGTTTGATGGCCAGGCGAATCCGCAGACAATCGAAGTCGAACTGGGAACACCAAACCAGTTCAACGGGTTGACTCAAACATCCAACCCGTCAGCAACACGGACAACGCAGGATGGATTCCCGGCTGGTGAATTGCTGGAAGCCAGTATCACAGAAGATGGAATCATTGAAGGGATCGCATCCAACGGTCGCCGAGTTGTGATTGCTCAAATTGCGATGGCAACATTCCAAAACCAATCGGGCCTCGACGCTCGGGGAAGTAATCAATACGCAGAGTCAGCTGTGAGTGGCGAAGCGAATATTGGTTCGGGAACAACCGGCGGTCGTGGGTCTGTTCGAATTGGTCAGCTGGAAGCGTCGACCGTTGATGTTGCTCTTGAGTTCACTCAGCTGATTGTTGCTCAGCGAGGCTTCTCAGCGAGTGCTCGAACGATCACGGTGACAGATGAAGTGCTTCAGGAACTGAATGGAATTATTCGGTAGTGATCGGGAGTAAACGCCCGTAGCAGGCCGCAACTTTGACCTAATGGAATCAAGGTTGCGGCCAGCATTACGTGCAGGTTTTTGAAAACGGCTATGATCCAGACACGAGCCTTCTTCGTTGCGGCATCTGTCCGCATGCTCGATGGAGGTACCTATGGATTGTCCTGCCGTGATGAGAAAATTCGGTTCGAAACTCTACGAAATTGCATTCCGTCTGCGTCATCGGATCGCTTTAACGAACCGCAAGTACACGACAGTCGTAGATAGAATCTCAGAGCGTTCAGAGCTTCTGAAAGAACTCTCCGATTCGGATCTCAAGTCGCATGCCAAGCTAACACGCGATGCGTTTCTGAAACGCGAAACGCAACCTTCGACGATTGAACTGATGGCGGTGGCTCGGGAGGTGGCTGCTCGAACGGTTGGGCTAAGGCCATACGACGTGCAGCTATTGGCTGCCCTTGCGCTGCATGATCAGAAGTGCGTGGAGATGTACACCGGCGAAGGAAAGACTCTCGCCGCGGCGCTGGCTGTTTGCCTGCGCGCACGAGCCGAAACCGGTGTCCATATTCTGACCTTCAACGATTACCTGGCCGGACGCGACGCCGATTGGATGAGGCCGTTCTACGCTTTCTTTGGCCTGACGGTTGGTTCTGTTCAGGAAGGCATGACCAAAGCGGAACGCAAAGCGGGTTACGGCTGCGACGTTACTTACGTCACTGCGAAAGAAGCCGGGTTTGACTACCTGCGAGATGAGAGCTGCGAAGACGTGTCGCAGCGTGTTCATCGGGGGTTTCCGTTTGCGATTGTAGACGAGGCCGATTCGAGCCTGATTGATGAGGCTCGTATTCCATTGGTCCTGGCGACTGAAGACGAACGCGACGACACCGATTTGTATCGCGTGGCGACGTTGATTGGCCAACAACAGCACGGTCGTGATTTTGTGGTTCAAACCAACGGTCGAAACTGCACGTTCACAGACTTCGGAATTGCGAGTCTGGAACGAACCTTTGGTTGCGGACAACTTCACAGCGAAGCAAACGTTGGGCTACTGTCTCGACTCAACGTCGCACTCCACGCCCAAGTGCTTCTCAAACGCGACATCGACTACATCGTTCGCGATGGTCGCATTGAGCTGATTGACGAATTCACCGGGCGTGTGGCTGACAATCGCCGTTGGCCCGGCGGAATCCAAGCCGCACTGGAAGCCAAGGAAAGCCTGAAGATTGAACCGCAAGGCCGCATTCTGAACTCCATCACGATGCAGTACTTTTTGGAACTCTACGATGGTCTCTCTGGCATGTCGGGAACGGCTCAGGAATCGACTGGCGAGCTGGATGAATTCTACGACCTGAAAGTGGTTGTCGTTCCGCCGAATCGATCGTGGATTCGAGTAGACCACGCGGATCGAGTGTTCGTTAATAAACAGGCGAAGCTGGTTTCGCTGGTGAATGAGATTCGTTCTGAACACGCCAGACGACGTCCGGTTCTTGTGGGAACTGCCAGTGTTGACGAATCAGAACAGCTCGCAAACGCGTTGTCTGACACTGGAGTACTGTGTCGCGTTCTGAACGCAGCCAACGACTTTGAAGAAGCCGAAATTATCGCGGAAGCCGGCGCGTTGGGGGCGGTGACAATTTCCACAAACATGGCTGGCCGAGGAACAGACATCAAGCTGGGCGGAAGCGACGAACGCCAACGCGACGAGGTCGTGGCGCTGGGTGGATTGTATGTTATCGGGACGAATCGAAATGAGAGTCGCCGTATCGACAATCAGTTGCGTGGACGTTCTGGCCGACAAGGCGACCCGGGTGAATCGCGTTTCTTCGTTAGTCTTGAAGACAGTCTCCTGTCACGATTTGGTGCCGAGAACATCGCGGAAGGGCAGGTCGTTGAATCAGACGGATCTCTATCCAATCCAGAAGTTGCAAATCGGATTGCTCACTTGCAACGCGTGATCGAAGGGCAGAGTTTTGACATCCGACGTTTGTTGCGGAAGTACGCGTTCCTGTTGGAACGGCAACGGCGAGAGGTCGCCGAACTGCGAAGTCGATTAATCCACCGCAAGACGATTCCCACTTACCTTCGCGATGCCAAACCGGAGTTCTATCGCGAACTCATTGACCGCTGGGGCGAACCACTCATCAATGAGTCCGAATCACGTGTTGCTGTTCGCCACATTGATCGTTGTTGGAGCGACCATTTGGAACATGCCGCTCAGATCCGAGAGAACATTCATCTTGTGAGCCTTGGTGGGTTCAATGCGTTTTACGAATTCAACAAAGAAATGAATCGCGAATATCGGTCGTTGCTTAAGACGATCAATGACCTGATTATTGAAACGATGACCACGGCCGTGATCACTCCGAACGGTATCGATCTGGATAACGAAGGCCTGAAGGCACCGTCTTCGACATGGACTTACATGATTACGGACAATCCGAAAGGCGGAGTTCTTAGTCAACTCACCAAAGGCATCGGCCGTCTCATCAACAATTGGCGAGAGCAACCCGCAGCAAAGTGAAGTAGAGATGACCGATGTAGCCAGAGATCGAGCCAGGTCAGTGTTGCTGATCGCACTTGGCCTCTCACTAATCTTGAATCTTCTATTTGGGCTCGCTTACGCGAGGATGACGTTGGAGGCAGGGATGGCGGCCAGCATGGTTACAGAGTTGTATCGATTCGCAGATGAACCGAAGACTGCTGCGGAAGCCGAGTCCATGGTTCAGTATGTTGAGTCTTACTACCCAAGTGGGACGAAGGTAAGAGCAGGGACAGCCCTTGACGCAATGGTAGAGTCCGTGCGAGCCAAAGTGATTGATCAACTGCGCACGAGATCTGACCAGTGATTGGCTTCTCAATGTGAGCCTATGAAGTACGAACGCAACCGAAAACGAATTGCTCGCGTGTGTGTCCGGCTAGACGTGAACCCACCTTAGATCCAGAGTGAACGGGAAAGCGTCGCTTTGGCGGATGATCTTCGGTTCCAAAACTCCAGGAGTGTGACCGATGGCTTTGAACCGCGCGGCGCGGCGGGATTCGGCTTCGAGGGCGTTGACTGGGAAGCCCGGAGAGTTGATGCCGCCGGGTTCGTCGATGTGATACTGGCAACCGGCGATTGACCGGTTCTGCGCGAGGTTCACGATGTCGAACGTCAGCGGCGTGTTCACTGGAATCGTTGGTTGCAGGCAGCTTGGTGGCTGCCATGCTCTGTAACGAACGCCAGCGACATGTGTTCCTGATTGTTCGGATTCGCGAAGGGGAATCTGCACGCCGTTGACGCAGACGGCGTGGTTGGGAGGCAGGTTTGTGACCAGAACCTGTAACCGCTCCACAGACGAATCCACATAGCGAGCCGTACCACCGCCGCCTGGTTCTTCACCAAGCACGTACCATGGTTCCATGGCCTGACGGACTTCAAGATGCGTATCGTCGATTTGGATTTCGCCCATCTTCGGGCAACGGAATTCCAGATGCGGCGCGAACCAGTCGGCTTCGAAGGCAAAGCCAAACTGGTTCAGGTCCGCGATGACTTTTTGAAGATCGCGGTCCAGGAACCACGGCAGCATGAACCGGTCGTGTAGCGTCGTACCCCACCGCGTGAGATTGGTGTGGTACGGCTGCTTCCAAAACATGGCCAGCAATCCGCGAACCAGCAGTTGCTGAGCAAGGCTCATTCGCTCGTGCGGCGGCATCTCGAACGCGCGAAGTTCTACCAGGCCAAGACGGCCAGTGGACGAATCGGGTGAGAACAGTTTGTCGATACAGAATTCGGCACGGTGAGTGTTGCCAGTTAGATCGACCAGCAGATTGCGGAAGACACGGTCGACCAGCCACGGCGAGATTTCGGTGGTTCCAGCTTCGGGGATTTGCTGGAACGCGAGTTCCAATTCATACATCGCATCCGCGCGGCCTTCGTCAACTCGGGGCGCTTGACTGGTGGGACCGATGAACATGCCAGAGAAGACATACGACAGTGCTGGGTGATCGTTCCAGTAGCCAACAAAACTACGCAGCACATCTGGCCGGCGTAGAAACGGGCTATCCAACGGGGTCGCCCCGCCCATCACAATGTGGTTGCCGCCGCCGGTGCCGGTATGACGACCATCGACCTGAAACTTCTCCGTTCCAAGTCGCGTTTGTCGTGCGTCGCGATAGATGGCTTCGGTTTGGCTAACCAATTCGCGCCAGCTGGAAGTGGGATGTACGTTGACTTCAATTACACCAGGGTCCGGCGTGACTTTAATCATCTGCAGACGCGAATCGTGCGGTGGCAAATAGCCTTCCAGAATTACGGGCGTGTCCATCGCTTCTGCGGTCGCTTCGACATGCGCGACCAGGTCGACATAGTCTTCCAGGCTGGCGACCGGTGGCAGAAAGACACATAGTTTTCCGTTGCGCACTTCCACACAAAGTGCCGTTGTCACAACCGGGCTGGCGGGAACGAGGTTGGTGGGAGTCCAGCCAAGGTCTTCATCCGCATCCATCAACTGGCGACTCTGTTCCTGAATCGTTGTTTCCCGAAGCGACGCCACGCGTTCGGCCGCGGCGGCTCGGAGACTCGCGTAGTTCACAAGATCGCCATGCTGCATCGTTGGATCGCGTGGAACGATCCACTTCGAACGAAACTCTGATGGCAGGCGTTCCAGCGGCAATCGCAAGCCGACCGGCGAATCTCCAGGTATCAGAACCATACGGCCGCTGCGAAACGGCCATGGTCCCGACGCCCACTTCGCCCGCGCCTGCCACCACGCGCGCTGGAGCGGCAGGACGAAGCCGGCAGGTACTGTGACTCCGCGGGTGAGAATGCGCGCCAAACGACGTCGGTCTTCGCTGCTATCTGCATCGAACTCTGACGGGTCTTCATCGATCGGAACGTTTTGTTCCTGTTCGACGACCGTCAGGACATCTTCGAATGCCGCAACGACGTTTTCAGGTTTCACGTCGAGCGATTGTGAGAGTCGAATCATGAAGTCGGCCGCGGTGTTGGTGGTGTCGGTCCGAGGTGCGTCTGGTTCAGTTAGTAAGTCCATGCGAGACCAGAGCGGTTCACCATCGGTTCGCCACATGCAGGTATGCGCCCAACGTGGCAGCGATTCACCGGGGTACCATTTTCCCTGACCAAAGTGCAGTAGTCCGTTGCCCGCGTACCGATCGCGCAGCCGTTTGACGAGTTCAATGGAAAGCCGCTGCTTATGTTCCCCAACCGCGCCGCCGTTCCATTCTTCGCCTTCCTGATCGTCGATTGAGACGAAGGTTGGTTCGCCACCCATTGTGAGCCGGACATCGTTGTCTTCGAGATGCTGATCGACCACATCGCCCAGCTTCAAAACGCGTTTCCATTGCTGATCGGTGTACGGTTTTGTGACGCGAGGATCTTCGTGGATGCGAGTGACCGACATTGAGAAATCGAATTCGACTTCGCACTCATCCAGTGTTCCTGTAATTGGCGCAGCGGCGGTTGGTTGAGGAGAACACGCAAGCGGAATGTGCCCTTCGCCAGCAAGCAAGCCGGACGTCGGATCGAGACCAATCCAACCGGCTCCCGGCAGATAAACTTCGGTCCAGGCATGCAGGTCGGTGAAATCTTCTTCCGGACCGGATGGTCCGTCGAGCGATTTCTGGTCGGCCACCAACTGAATCAGGTACCCCGAAACAAACCGCGCGGCGAGCCCATATTGTCTGAGAAGCTGAACCAGCAGCCACGCCGAATCGCGGCAGGACCCGGACTTCTTTGTCAGCGTTTCTTTGCACGACTGAACACCGGGTTCCATTCGAATCAGGTAGTCGATGTCTTCGCTGAGTTTTTGGTTCACCTCGACCAGAAAGTCGATCGTCCGCCTCGGTTTGCGATTGATGGTCTCGAAGTACTTCGCGAATTCTTTTCCGTTGTCATCGACAATCAGCCACGGAGCAAGATCTCGTTTGAGCTCAGGTGCGTATTCGAACGGAATCTCTTCGGCGGCTTCTTCGACGAAGAACCCAAACGGATTGATGACCGTCATGTCGGCAACGAGACTCACCGAGAAACTCAATCGCTCAATCGGATCAGCAAACACAGCCCGCGCGAGGAAGTTGCCATGTGGGTCCTGCTGCCAGTTCAGAAAGTGATCAGCCGGATCGATTTCCAGCGAATAGCTCTGAATCGGCGTCCGACAATGCACTGCTGGGCGCAGGCGGATTGTTTGTGGACCGACATTAATTCGTCGATCATAGGTGTAGGCGGTGGTGTGGTTTAGTGCGACGCGAATTGTCATTGCGTGAGCCGTTCTCGTGAATGCGTTTGCACAGGGTATACAGTAGCGGTGACGAAGTACCAAGAACTTGTGGCAACTCTTTCAGTACCTCATCACACGAAGCGACTTCCAGTTGTTTCGTCGCCCTCGCGTTTGTTGGATAGAGCTC
>JBGCDN010000214.1:0-3336 GCA_045105495.1 Planctomycetaceae bacterium | reverse complement strand
GCATGGCACACTGCACAAGGAAATCTACAAATCGAAGTCGCTGGGCGAACAACGAGCGATGATTGTTTACACACCTCCTGGCTACACGGAGCAGAAAGACAAAGCTTACCCCGTGCTATTCCTGCTGCATGGCAACGGCGACGACGAAACCGCATGGACAGAAGTCGGACGCGTTCACAATATCGTGGACAACCTGATTGCGGCGAAGAAGATCCGGCCGTTGGTCATTGCCATGCCTTACGGCCATCCAGTTCCACTGCCCGAAGGTCGTCGCGAACCTGACTATAACGTCAAGAACAACGCAGCCTACGCAGCTGACATCACTGAAGACGCAGTCCCTTTCGTCGAGAAGCGATACAGAGTTCGTCGTGACATGAAATCACGATTCATTGCTGGCTTATCAATGGGTGGCGGACACGCGCTCGATACAGGCTTGCGACATACCGACGAGTTCTCATCCATCGGCGCGTTCAGCGCGGCGGCACCAAATGGAGATCTGGCGGAAGACTATCCCGTTTGTGTTGGACCAGAACCAGTTGTGAATGGAACCTTGAAACACCTTTGGATCGCCATCGGAAAGAAAGACTTCCTCCTAAGTCGCAACCACGAGTTCGTGAAAGTCCTGAAGGACAACAATGTGCGACACACCTACATCGAAACCGAAGGCGGACACTCCTGGCCACTGTGGCGAGACTACATTCAGCGGTTCCTGATTCTGACCTGCGGCAGCGATTCGAAGTAACCAACATCACTGCGCGCGCGAGGTGAATTGACGGTTGTAAGGAGCCCCAAACCCCAGCTTGAGAACTCCGCGCGCAACGTACACCTCTCGCTTGGTCGCGCGCGACGGAACAGCCGATTGCTTTCCTGTTGGGCAAGGATGCCCGAACAGAAAATCCGCGACATGGAGGTCGAGAGTGCGACTATTCTCAAGTCTTGCGCTGCTGTTTCTTATCTCAGGTTGCCAATGTGGTGGCTGGGGCAATTCCTACTCGACATGCATCGAGGGAATCGCGGGGCGTACCCCAAAACTGGACGCCTGCTACAGCCCCTGCATCGACCTGACTCGCATCGGCCACTCAGACTGGTGCTGCTGCCAGAGCAGTCGCTTGTGGTGCCCAAAAGCTTGTGACAAAAGCTGCTGCGACAGTGGTTGCGGCGGCTGCGGCCTGTTTGGCGGACTAGGCCGCTTCGGCTTCGGTGGTTGCGGCGGCGGCAACTGTGGTGGCGGTTGTGCAACTGGCAACTGCGGCGGCGGATGTGCCGACGGACAATGCGGCTCGCCCGGCTGTGCTGACGGCAGTTGCGCTCCGCAGCAACAGGTGGTACCGCACCAACCAATCGCCATCCAGCAACCGCAGGGACAGACAATGCAAGCCCCAGTGATGGACGGACAGGTCATGCAAGACCAATGGACGCCGGCTCAGTAGAGCCATCGACACGTATTCTGATCACAACTGGCTGGCTCCAACACTCTTCCCGAGCCAGTCAGGCCAGTGCTTCCAGCTGCCATCACAGACAGCGGGGCCTCGGACTCTTTGGCGGTCCAATAAGATATTGACTCCATTCAGCAATTCCTGCTAAACCGGCAAGTCGTGCCGGTGCAGGAAGTGCCGGCCTGTTGAATGGATTCACGATGCCAACTCTGCCTGTCTCCACTGGCGATCTTCTTCAATTCCCGGACGATCCCGTCGCATACATGCGGGGTTTGCACCGACGGCACGGTGATATCGCTTGCCTTGAAGACGAAGGACAGCGGCTATTTTTCGTCTTTAGCCCGGAATACAACAAGCAGGTTCTGGCTGACAGCAAGACGTACCATTCACGCTTTTTCGCCGTTCGCGGCGGACGCCGTTCTGCTCAGCGCCGAGTCACATCCGGCCTTTTGAGCATGAATGAAGGCGAACACAAACAGCATCGCCGAATGATTGCCGGGCCATTTCAAAAAATGGTTCTGCCTACTTACCACGGCATCATTACCGACCTCACCAACCGGATGCTCGACGACTGGGAACCCGGTGACACACGCGATGTAAACGCCGACATGACCAAGTTCATGCTGCGGCTGACCAGTGCGTTGCTATTTGGTGTCGATGAGCCCGACTTTGCCGTTCGCATTGGCCACATGATTGAGCAATGGGTGTGGATGAACCACGAAACCGGCATGGGCGCGCTGGTGGCGGACCGGACATTCCTTGATCGCTACGACGAACTTCTTGAGATGGCGACCAGCCTTGAGAAGGACGTACAGGAAATGATCGCGCTGCGTCGCAGTTCTGATCGACCGCCGGGCGACGTGCTGTCATTGCTGATCAAAGCCGCTCAACATGATCCAGCGATGAGCGAAAAGCTGACTGGCCACATCACACTTCTCTTCGGCGCGGCACATCTCACGACGGCGCATACGTTTTCCTGGACGCTGTTTCTCCTCGCTCAGCACCCTGAAATCATGGCCGAACTGTTTGACGAACTGGAAGAAGGCGTCGCCGGTTTGGTGCCGGAACAACACGAGATTCAGAACCTGTCTGTTCTTGATCGTGTGCTGAAAGAAAGCATGCGAATTCTGCCCGCTTCCGGTTACTCGCAACGCGTCGTGAACCAACCGACTCAGCTCGGCCCGTTCCACTTGTCACGCGGATCATCGGTGATCTTCAGCCAGTTCATCACGCATCACCGCGAAGACCTCTACTCCGAACCAGACAGGTTCTATCCGGACCGCTGGAAAACAATCAGTCCGTCACCGTACGAATATCTTCCATTCGGAGCTGGCCCTCGAATGTGCATCGGTGCACCGCTGGCGATCATGGAACTGAAGACGGCCCTCGTCATGATTTTGAAGCGATTCAAACTGACTGTCGAAGCTGACTCAAAAGTCGACGGTCGAATCATCTCGACGATGCTCGGCCCAACCAGCCAGGTCCGCATGCAGATTCGCCCGGCTGACGGCCAATTCGAAGCACAACCGGTCTACGGCAGCATCCACGATCTTGTCGACCTGCCCCCAGCGTGTATCCCAACCCCGCAACGTCGCGTCGCGGCCTAAGCACTTCCAGTTGCATCGGCGGGGTGGCATCGCAGATGGGAAGTTGTTCACAGGCAGGTCTTCGCCGCTCGAACATTTTCTCTCAGCCGGTTCGATCAATCGCATCGCTCAGATCCGGGCGGCGCTAGTGCAGGGACGCGTCAGTTCTAGATTGCTACACTCCGCGAATGTCTAAGCCACGCCTTTTGGTCAGCGTTCGAAACGCCCGCGAAGCAAATGCTTTACGCGGATCTGCCTGCGCGATCGTAGATGTGAAAGAGCCTTCTCGAGGTGCTCTGGGAATGGCGGATCGC
>JBGCDN010000213.1:0-6789 GCA_045105495.1 Planctomycetaceae bacterium | reverse complement strand
GAAGATCGACCGGCTGTCCGCTGCGAGCGGATTGGTCTAAGGCTTCGCAAACCTGTTGAACCTGAAGCGCATGTCGCGGCCAAGCCTCGTTGCGAGTGCCACTGAGAATGGCAGCGCTGAAGGCTTCCACCATGCAGGTTTCCTGAACCGGACTATCCGAAATTCGTTCGTCCGCGCTGCCATCGGTTTGGTGAATCCAGAACCGAGGCTTTTCTTCTTTCCAGGGTCGCGTGAAGTCATCACAGACCAGTGACTTTTCCGTTCCAGCCAGCTCGAACCAGCGACGCATAACGGTGTCGAATCCGCAGTCAATGGTCGCCGTCTTGCCGTCAGAGAACCACAGCATTCCGTTGAAATGCATATCGACTTCGTTACGAAAATTCGCTGAACCAAACACACGGTGCGGCATCTCTCCGAACGCCCACATCGCCGCACCGACACAATACCAACCAAGATCCAGCAGCGACCCGCCACCAAATTCTCGCTTCGTACGAAAGTCGTTCTCTGGAACGGTCGGCCAACGAAACGTGAACGCCGAAGCCATGTGCTTCAGCTCGCCCAGCTGGCCACTATCAATGATCCCACGCATGTCACGCTCACGCGGATGATGCATCCACATTACGCCGTCCATGAACTGGACGTCATACTTCTTGCACGCCTCAGCCATGCGGCGAGCATCCGTCACCGTAGCGGCCAGTGGTTTTTCGCAAAGCACATGCTTGCCCGCCGCAGCCGCGCGTTCTGTCCACTCGGCGTGCAACGAGGGCGGAAGCGGAATGTAGACGGCGTCGATGTTGGGGTCGTCCAGAACCTCTTCGTAAGAACCGACAAACCGGTCCGCGCTGTGTTGCTTCGCCCACTCTTCGGCTCGATCAAGATCGCGACTCGCAATCACCGACAGCGATGCGTTCGACGCATCAGTAATCGCTTTCCCAACCTTCTCGGCGATGCGAGCCGTCCCGAGTATCCCGAAGCGGATTTTGTCTGACGTCTTCATAGTTCCCCTTGAACATACCCAGCTCAGTGCTGTTCGATTGAGACAGGCTTAGTCGATGAAGATCACGATGGGTGAACCGAAGGCGGTAAGCTGCCAGAACGCAACGGCGCGGGTGCATACCAGGTTCTTCGCAACTCACAACGGGTTTTGCGGCTGCGTTGCCTGGTAGTTGCTGAACGCCAGGAACAGGAACATCAGCCCGGCGTAAGTCATCCCAAAGTTTAGTGCAACCAGCCCAACGAAACCTCCGACAAACATGCCAATCCGGTTGCTCAGCAGCGGCGGGTTGCGAGTCTTCAACAGTACAAGAACTTCTCGACAAATCTGGCCACCATCCAATGGATAAACCGGCAACAGGTTGACCAGTCCCCAGCCAATGTTCACAAACAGCAGCTGACCGATGAGGTATTCGTAAATCACACTTCCCTCGAACCAGCCGTTCCACGTGGCAGCGAATTGGAACGCGATGACAAAGCCTGCGAGGATAAACCCGGCTCCGGGGCCAGCAATCGATACAGCAATTCTCTTCCAGGGTGTGTGACCTCGGAATGCGTCGTAGTACGCGAGACCGCCGAAGTGATAGAGAACAATGTTGCTACGCCAGCCAAAGAACTCTGCAACCAACGCATGGCCGAGTTCGTGAACGAGGATGGAAATGAAGATCACCATCCACCAGAGGCAAATTACACCCAGGACGTTCACTCCCATGGCCTGAGCCCACCCGGGGCTGAAGCCCATAATGGCTCCCATGAGCCAAAATAGCGGGTGGACCCTGACTGGAATTCCCAGCACAGGAAACTGCAGGTCAAACTCGGTTTGTGGAACTCTGCCGAACATCAGATTTCAAATTCCTGGTTTTCAGTCGATACAAAATCGCTGTTGTTCTTCTTGTTCGTCGCGTGCAGCGGTTTCTTCGTGAACCGATTGAAACAATGACCGTTCGTAAGGTCCAGTTGCAGCCACGTTTGGCGATCAATGGGCTGACCCACCGATTCGCTATTCGCTGCGGTCAGTACAAAGCCCGCTGCTGCTGGACAATACACATTCGTTCCTATCGGGCCAGAGCCCACCCAACTGATTCCCTTGATTAACGGGTATCGCCGTTCCGCGACGATACCCAATCGTAGAGTTCGATATGCTGCAGATGCGTCGCTTACGCTACTATAGCCAAAGCGTCCAATCCGACACCGCCGGTAAGGGAATCAGAATTCGTGGGCAGTCTGTTCCGAGCACTCATGCATGTGCCCTTGCTTCGTTCTGTCTTGCGCCCATTTACCCGAGTTTTGATTGGAGCGATCGCGATTCCAATCTTTCGGTTCATCCTGCGCAACGTGTTTCGGTTGCAGGAGTTGGACGACGAGCTGGAAAAGGACCTGGAGCAATGGTTTCGCGGATCGCTGTTGTTACTCGCAGCGACCGCCAACATGGAACACCTGTTGTTTGGCTGGGCCAATCAGTGGGACTGGTTCACAATCGGGCTGCGGCTGCTTCTGGCCATCGGTGTGGTGGAAGCCATGCCCGATCAGGAATTGTTTGCTGTCATTCATCCGGGCCCGCCACGGCTCAAGCCTGGTAAGACGATTCTTGTTCAGGCTTGGCGGAAGAAGTTTGATATCGCCCGAGGACTGGTCTGTCAGCACCTGAATCGTTCTTCTCCTGTGCTGGCAATTATGGCCGCCATCTTCGGAGCTCAGATTAGTGCCAGTCACTTTGCAGCTGAAGAAGCAAAGCTGGCCGTCAAAATCGAACAGCGGCTCACCGTCAGTATGCCCGTCAAAAAGGCGAAGGCTCAAGCTGCAAAGCAAGCCCGCGCCCAGCGAGAGTTGGAAGAAGAACAGGCGTGGGAGCAATTCACCGTCGGTTGGGTTTGTTACCTGCTCGCTATCACTCAGTATTTGATTATCGGTCTCGTCACTTCGCGAGACCGCGCGATGGATGTTCTCTCTGAATTCGACCGCGCTGTCGCCAAAAGGCGTCGAGAGCTTGTGGAAGAATTCGATCTGAATGAAGAAGAAGCCGCACTAGTCGAAGGCAAGGAAGCACCGTCCAAAGAAGTCACTGAATCTCTTCCGAAAGACGCGACACCTGAACTCGAAACAACTGAGGGCGAGAGCGAATCGAATTGAGGATTCGCTGTGTGGTTAACCGAACCGCCATCCCAAGCTTGATACCACTTCCCGTGAGGCGGACGGGTCTAAAACGAGTTCGTCGGTGGCTTGGGGCGTTTTAGAAGCACAGGGATCGACTTGTCGCAGTGAGGGCAGGGCACTTGCAGGTGGCTGGTCACGCGGGTCACGGATTGCAGGTCACGGTTACCGATGACCATGTTGCCGGACTTCGAAAACGCTACGGCAATCGTTCCGCGAGGAACCTTTGCATAGACCCTCACCTCGCCGCCTTTTTCGATGACTGTCAGTTGCTTTGCTTCACGATCAGCAACGATCAGTCGTCCGTCGGGTGCGATGGACAGATCAGTCGGTGACTTCAGCCCGTTGGCCAGTTCTCGAATTCGGCCGTTGGCCAGTAGCTGAAAAACGGATCCGCTGCGGTTAGCGACAAACAACTCTCCATCGACACCTCTGGCCAAAGCCGTTGGCGACTTCACCTGATCGCAGAGGAGCTCTCGCTGTCCCTCTGGGTTCAGTCGGAGAATCTGATCTTTCTTCAGGGCGACGATCGTGTCGTCGAGGTCTGTTCGGAGGAAGTCAACCGGAGCGGTTAGCGACTCGTGAATTGTCTCGCGTTCGCCTTGTGGTGAAACCCGATAGATGCACCCTGCATTGGTTCGTCCTTGGGCGGCCGTGATTACAAAGGTGTCGCCGGTTTCTTCATCGACCTGGACTCGAACGGGTTGGTCGAGTCGGTTCGCAAGAACAACCGTGACTCCATCCGGTGATGTGCGGAAGACAACGCCTGCTCTCGAATCTGCAACGACAACGTTGCCCTTGCTATCAACAGCGACGTCCTGCGGCTGAGCGTAGTCGACCTTGAGCCGCGAAATTGATGGAGCTTGCGGCAACGTGATTTGCTTATGGGAATGCGGTGTGTCGTCCGCCAGCACATTGGTGCTCGCAGCCAGCAGACACAGAATTGCACTCAACCTCAGCATGCGTTGGGCTCCATGGGTGAACGACCATTGTCACCCGATAGCCCGTTGAGGTCAAATAAACTGCTCAAAATGTCACCAAACACTGCAAAATGGTCAAAATTGGTTGTCTATTGAGTCCAGTTCCCGACTGCTTGGTTCCTGTTACGGCAAGTACTGAAGCGATAATCTGTTGGCATGTGGGAACAAGTACGCGGACATCAGAATCAGATTGCTGCTTTTCGGAGAGCGATTGAAGGCGGCCGTTTATCGCAGGGCTACTTGCTGGCGGGACCGTCGGGAATAGGCAAGCGGCTGTTTGCTGAGACGCTCGCGGCGAGTCTCATGTGTTCCAATGCAGCTGAAACTTTGGACGCCTGCGGAAGCTGTGATTCCTGCAAGCAGGTAAAAGCGAACACCCACCCCGACCTGTTGAAAGTGGCTTGTCCGCCCGACAAGCGCGAGATTCCTATCGAGCTACTTGCGGGCTCTCGCGAGAAGCGCGGTCGTGAGGGGTTGTGTTATGAGCTTTCTCTCAAGCCGATGATTGCTGATCGACGAATTGCGATCATCGACGATGTTGAAAAGCTAAACGTTGCCAGTGCAAACACGTTGCTAAAGACGCTCGAAGAACCGCCAGCTCGCGCGTTGTTCTTCTTGATCGTGAATGGTGTCGAGTCGGTCTTGCCGACTATTCGTTCGCGATGCCAGTTGGTGCAATTCCAATCGCTGCCAGAATCTGATGTTCGTGAGCTTCTGCTGCAGCACGAAATTGTCGAATCGCAGGAAGAAGCATCTCGCATCGCCGTGCTGTCTGGTGGCAGTATGGATGCGGCAAGCCAGTTGGCCGATCCTGCCGTTCGCCAGCTAAGCGAGCTGGTAACCGATGCGATCAAAGGGCGTCGTTTGGATCAGGCGATGGCTCTTGCTGCGGACGTCATGAGCAGCATTGAAGCGACATCGAAAGATTCATCGACACAACGCAACAACGCTCAGTGGGCGCTACGGTTTCTTGGAAGCACGTTGCAGCGATCTCTGCGAGCAGTCGCCGTTGGGCAGCAGAGTGGGCTCGAATGCGTTCCTTCGACCGGACCGGAAGCCGCAGACATTGTGAGCGGAATGTTGGAACGCGTGATTGATTCAGAAAGCCATCTGCGTCAAAGCATGCCGATGCTCTTATGCTTCGAAAGCATGTTTGACGACCTGAGACGCATCGCATCTGGTAAGTTGGCTGCGTCGTCTTAATGCTGACCCGCAGATTGTTTGCGGGATTCGAGGTGGTTAGTAACGCAGTCGAGCAGGCCGCGTTCCAGCATCACATCAGCAACACGTTCATTTCCGATCGCCCGAACGTGGCATGGGTCGAGATAGATGGGTTCAGCCATCCCGGAGAACGCATCACTGATATCTTCAAGGTCAGTGCGTGTCTTCGCGACTGCCGCCATTCGCTTGTATGTTTCCGTCGTGAGAGATTTGACGACCGGTGGCAACCATTTGTGTTCGAGCAACTCTTGCTCTTTGTCCGTGAGCAACTTTGGATCGCCATAGAGTTGAGGCTGCCAGTAGAACCGAACGGCGAAGTCGTACTGTTGGCTAAGCGCCTGAACGATATCGATCACGCCAATGTAATTATCGACGATGCGAGCAGCGGTCGATTCTACGTCAAGCTGTGGCGGGTTTCCTCGCGGGATGAATGGCCGCAGCATTCGTCCAATTTCTGTACTGCGAAATCGATTGACCACCAGCGGCTCGGTAACCCTGTGGGTGAACCCGACGAAGTTTTCCGGAACTCCGACTTTGCCCGTGGCGTAGACGGCCGTCACGTCGTTGTACCCGTCGTAGAATACGACGACATCAGGAACGCGACCGTCTCTCAGTTCAAGCATTAACTGGACAAGGCTTTGTGTTGCCACCCAGGCTCGCTGCCCGTGATTTGTGGCTCGGACGTCGCGATTTAGCTTGGCCGCTAACTTGGTTTGAAGATAGGTGGCAATCGTCTCGTTTTCGGCGGATCCCTCACCCCACATGGTGGAACCGCCGAAGGTGAACACCTCAAGTGGCTCCGCTTCGCGAGTCCCATCCGACACTTCGTTCGGCGTGACACGAAGACCTTGCTCGTTCACGTTAACCAGTTCGCCTGCATACGGCTTACCACGAAAGCCAACGTACATGGCTGGACCACTGCGAAGATGACTGACTTCGATGAAGGCCTCTTCCGTCAGTTCTGCCTTCTGCGGTAACACGTAGCGGTTCAGTATGGCTGCACCAGCTTCGAGACATAGGAACAGCAGCGCCGTATTCGCCAGGATGACTGCAGCTGTTTTGTAGCAATTGAAGAAGCGGCGGCGGAGTATTCCTACCGTCATCAGAACAACACCAACTGCACCTAGAATAAAACGAGGTTTCCCAACAGGGCCCTCGCTAATTCCAATCGCATTGGCCAGAGCAGCGATTGTGACACAGGCTACCCCGGTTACCGCCGCCACGAAGAACAACTTGTTGGACGCTTTGTGCTGCATGTCTGATTCGTAGTTTGAAATCTTCAACTACACGAATCATGTCGAGTTCCGCGGCCTGATTTGACGAACGACCGCGTCTTCACTCAGCTGAGCGGGAACTGACACCAGTTTGTTCCTGTACAACCACCGTGTTGCTTTTCTGCTGCATCGAAAAGCAGCTTCCTGCGAGACGTTCATAGAAAAACGGC
>JBGCDN010000212.1:0-15271 GCA_045105495.1 Planctomycetaceae bacterium | reverse complement strand
GCGACGACTGTGTTCGTACGGACGTCTGCTGAGAACCGAAGTGGAACCAGTGTGCTCTCAGCGGTATCAGCACCGGCAATTGCAATTCCGGTTTCGTCCTGGTTGTTTTGATCTTCAAAGAGACCAGTCAGCAGTTCGACTGCTTGAGTTGCGTCGGCTCGCTCCAGTGAAAAGACCTTGATGTCAGCCACGCTGCGTGGCACACCATCCAGTTCTTTGATGAGGGCTTCCATCAGTTCAAGACTTGGTTCCGGAGCCGTCACGAGAAGGCTGTTGGTTCGGATATCTGCCTGAACTCGCACATCAACCAGAATTCCAGATCGAAGCAGCCGTTCGATATCTCCATCCCGAGTAAAGAACTCAAGGACGACAGACTGTGAATCGCGAAGCTCTGAAGATCCAGTCTGACCGAAGTTCACATTGGTCTGTGGTGGGTTAATGATGTTCTGAATCGCTGTCTGAATCGTTTCAGCCAACTCTTCAGCGACCGCATTACGCAGCTTGATCACTTTGAGTCGCGAGGATTTTCCAGCCTTGTCTTGATCGACTTTTTGGATCAACGCTGCAACGAGTTCCAAGTCCGTTGGGCGAGCTTGAACTATGACCGAGTTAGTACGGACGTCGGCAACTGCTCTGATGCGAGTTGCAAGTCCGGTAGGCTCTTCTGTCAAACTTGTCAGAGACGCAACGACCTGTGAAGCGATTGCGTGCTTCAGCTGAAAAACTTCAAACTCGTATGTGGGGTTAACCGGACGGTCGAGCTTATTAATCAGGTTTTGAATTGCTTCCATCTCGACCTGAGGTGCCAACACAAGAATCGCATTTGGCTTAACAACCGGAACGAACCCAATGTTGTTCTTACGTTCGTTGCCAGTGCCTGTACCAGCTTCGCGAAGCTCTGTGAGGTTCTCATAGACGCTCGTAAGCAGCTCAGCCAGTGCCTCGGAATTGACCGACTTCAGCTCGACTAGGTTAATGTCCGGCAGAGTACCTTTGCTTAGTTCTTCAAGCTCTTCGATGATGCCAACAACAGTGTCGATATCGGCCTGATTACCCTTAATCACAACCGCACCGATGTCGTCCAGAGGTTGGAGAACAACGTCACCTTGTAGGTTCATTGAACGTGGGTCTTCAGAACCAGTCTGTGGGGCACTTGGTGCTGGCGTGTTTCCATCTTGGCTGTTTTGTGCGAAGAACATGTTGTCGCGGTTCGGCGAGAACGAAGTTCGAACCCCCCGGGTCATGCGATTCAATTCTCGCTGCAATTCGTCAGTCGTCTTCGCTTTGACGTTTTCCGTCTCAACGACCTTCACATTCTGCTTAGCAAGTTCACGCGGTGCCTGATCCAGCTCACGAATCAGGTTGATGAGCTGCCTGATAGAGTTCGCCGGTGCAGCAACCGTAAGAGCATTATTCGCGCGATCGATTCCGATCTCGAAGTGCTCTCGGTTGGTCACATCGCCATTCTCACTACGGTGATAAACGGTGAATGAAGGCAGGCCTCGTACGCCTGACTTATTTAGCGTGCTGCGTGTCGCGAACACTTCGTAGATTGATCGAGCTACATCTGCAGCTTTCGCGTTAGCGATCTCAAATGTTTGCTCTTCGACCGGTGCCTGAGCACGTGGCGTTTGTTGATAGCCGCTAATGCGACGAATCGTTGGCCGCGACTTTCGAGCGACCTCGTAGTCGGGTCGATTTGTCGTTCGACTGCGAAGCGGGGCAGGCTTTGATTTTGGAGCCTCGCTGGTCTTGCTCGCCACTGGTCGTGAGTAACGACTGCGAGCATTGTCCAACTTCAAAACGACAATGTGCTCACGCTGCAGTAGCAGGCGATAGCCGTCGTTCTCAAGTTCAGAGTTCAGCAGGCGTAATGCTTCCGGAACAGTGTAGGCTGTTCCATCACGTCTGGTGACTCGACCTTGCGGATAAGCATCCATGACAAGCTCGCGGCCTGTCTGCTTCGCAAAGTCCTTGAGGACTCGATCCCAGGTTGCCCCAAGGTATCGCAGCCGCACAGTTTTTTGCTCTGAGGTCGGTCGCTCAGAATAGGCCTCGCGGAACGAACCGAAGTCCTCATCCGTCTGAGCCTTCAACGGCGAGCCAAACCAAAAACAAGTTCCGCCAAGGACGCAAGCCCCTGCAATCGCCACTCGTATTAATCGAGAAGTCACGGCGAGATGCTCCTATAGTGCAACACAACTCCCCAGCGACGGGGGTTCCGTCACCTGTGCTGCTCTCTTCCCCCATCCTCAGGCCCCCCTCGAACCTGAGGTCACGTCGCACGAATGCACGACGAACCGAGTACGCGACATAACACGTACTGATAGTGATATCGGTTGGCCCGACTGAACGGGTTAGGAAAAAGCCTTGCGTTATTCCCTCATTTCTGTTTGTAACGGGCCGTAAAGACGATCGGTGGCCTGCTAGCAGTCTGTTGGAGAACGATAGTCGCACGACTCTGCGAGGCTGTTAATAAATTGGAGGACACGAAGTTGGGTGGCCGGGGTTGGAGCGAGGAACGAGCGAAACCCCGGTGATTCCGGGGCTTCCTTCGCTGACTCAGTCCAGCCCCGGCCACCCAATCTGGTCTATTCACAGCCCCTCCGAGTCGTGTTTCGCAAGGGTTCTTAAGACACGGGAGAGTCGTGCTACATTCTTCAACGCCCTGCTCACAGCGCGCAAAAAAAAGGCCCACTCCGAAGAGCAGGCCTCTTGTACTTTAACGCGTACGCGATCGAAGCTTATGGGCTTGATCGTCGGTTGTCGTCGTCGTCTGCAGCAATCGCAATCGCGGTAATGACACCAGCGATAGTAAGTGCTGTCAGAGCACCACCGCCGAGGAATCCACCACCGAAGCCGCCAGCACCGCCATCTGCATAACCGTAGTCGTAGCAGTAAGGATCGTAGCCGCCGCCGTAGAAACCGTCGCCGTAAGCGTTACCAGAAACCCAACCACCGTTCCCAACAACACCACCGCCAACTACTCCGGCGTGACCGCCATGACCGAAGAGGCCAGCACCACCGCCAACTCCGCAGCCGGCTTCACCACACTGTGCTCGGATGATGTTCTTTTCAGAAACGATCAGAGCGTTTGGCTTTGCTGATGGTGGAGCAGTTTGAGCTGTCCAGAGACGTGCGTTAATTCGACCGTGCTCTGTTTCGAGCTGGTGAGTTCCGCCCATCAGGCCTGTTACAGCAATACGCCCGGCATTGTTTGTCTTCGCAACGGCGACGACCTGGTTGTGGAAACGGACGGTAACTGTTGCACCCTTTAGTGCGTTACCTTGAGTATCCACAAGCTGGCCAGTGAGCTTCCCGCCGTCAGTTAGCTTTACATCGAGCATGCGGCTCGCTTGAACTTGCTCAGGCTTCTCCGCAGCTACAAGAGCTCCCTGCGGAATCGTCATGCCAAAGCAGGCCAAACAAAGTGCCGCACGCTTCCACAGTGAAACGTACATTCTATCCATCCCCATTAATCCAAGGTGTCAAGATCCCAAAGGATCTACGCTGGACATGAGGATCGGTTGTCCATGCAATGATTCTGGACAACACAAGAGGCTCCCGAGATAAAATCGGAAGCCTCGGACCTTCAGCGAAGGGATGTCTGACGTGTAAGTCTCAGAAGGAAAACGGTGCCCAGCTAAGCTGGAGAAACTTTCCCTTCACTTACTGAGGCAGAAGTTATGGGCTTGCCGGAGCATCGTCGTCATCGTCAGCAGCCACGGCAATTGCTGCCGCTACGCCACCGACAACGAGTCCGCTTAGCAGCAGACCACCGGTTCCGGCACCTGCACCACTAAAGAGGCCGCCGCCGGCTCCCGTTAGTATGCCGCCACCGCATCCACCTGGTGCACAGCCTTCGCCCAAGATCATTGGATGACCTGCGATCGGTGCGCCGCAAGAGCCGTCTGTACAACCTAGGCAGCCGGATTCTCCGCACCCTTGCGATCGGACAACTTTGCCTCGAACAAGGAGAGCGGCAGTTTTTGCCGAAGCAGGGGCTGTATTGCCAGACCACACACGTGCGAGCGTGCTTCCGTTACCGGCAACAATCTGATGGACGCCACCTCTCATGCCGGTAATCGCGAAGCGGCCGCTAACATTTGTCTTCGCCCGTGCCACGACCATACCGCCGTAGGTGACCAGTACATCGGTGCGGAGCGGCTTGCCTTGATCGTCAACGACCTGGCCGGCCAGTGTTGCGTTGCCAGAGAGGCGGAGGTCCATTGGGCGAACCGCACTTTCAGCAGCCACACCTACCTGTGGGACAACCACCCCAACGCACGCGAACCAAACTGCTGCTCGCTTCAAAAAACTAATGGACATTCTCGTCTCCCTACTCCGGCTCGGTTTTATCCGTAAAACTCGCCCATCTTTCCAATCGACACGAATCGGCTGGAACTCGACAAAGCTTTTCGGTTGTGACCCATCAGGTCGCAAAAAAAGTCATGGCTGCTTCCGTCAACTTTAGACATCCGTCACTTAAGGACTGGAAGGCCCACTGCTCCGACTATCAGACCATGCTGCAATACCAACAATTGCACCAACAACAGCGATCCCGCCAACTAGCGCGCCAGATGCGTCGAAGTATGGCTCTTCGTAGTACACGTCTTCCTGACCTCGCACGACTTTGGGGGCACTCACAACAACGGCAGTTTTTGCCGAAGCGGGTGCAGTCTTGTTCGACCAGAGTCGAGCTGTCTGCTTGCTGCCCGGAGCCACGACTTCGTGGGTGCCGGTTCGCAACCCGCTGACCGCGAATCGTCCAGCTTCGTTGGTCTTCACTTGTGCGATCGTCAGTCCATTGAAGCGAACGCGAACGGGAACACCGGTTCGAATGCGTCCCTGTTCATCAACGATTGTGCCATGCAAGACACCGCCCTGACTAAGACGGACGTCCGTGCCCAATGACGGTTTAGCGGTTTCGGTGGCCAGTGTGTTAGGAACCAGCATGCCGAGGCATGCGATGCAGGTCACCACTCGTTTCCAATCAGGGAACGACATATCTCAATCTCCAACGTTTGATTTAACCGGTAGTACGGGCGTATGTGCGTCATCGGCTACAGTCAGCATGTCGCTCAATGTCGGACGTTTCGGGACAATCGTTTCTTCCGGACCCGTAACGAACACTCCGCGCAGCGCTGTTTTGCGGGACACGTAACATGGGTAAAACCAGGAGCTTCTGACGGCAGTTTTGGAACGAAATGCTGGCAAAACACTGTGAAATCCTGCCAATCGCCGTTTCAAACCGCCTGCAAATGCCGGCCACTTGAACGTGACAATCAGTAGAATCACGCCTACCATTCTCTTAGCTGCATTACCGCATGGATTTTCGCGAGGCCAACATGCTCGAATCAATCTGGAAGCCCGTACTGAAGTATTTTCGAGGCCGGAAGGACCGAGCGGGAGTCGCATGCTTTCGGCTGCAGCGTGAACAACTGGAAGCAAGGTTCTTTGATCTCGCGTCTCACATTGGCAAGCCACGCGGGCTGAGATGGGTCGATTGCGATTGGCTGTCCGACGTCACGTTCGCTCGTGACCGCGAAAGTGGTTTGCTGACTGCATTCGTCGCCGTGAATATTCGGTTCGAGGCAATCGAGGGCGGCGACATGGAAGACGTTGCCGCCGTTAGCACCATCCGCGACGCTGCCGCCGTGTTCCATTACAACAAAGGTCGCTGGGGAACGGGCGGGCGAGCATTGTTCAACATGAACCCCATCGATGCCGTCGAGCGTTTGTCGCATCAGTTCGAACCAGTCGCCTCCGCCGAACCCGCACAACAAAAGACAGCGGCTCAGTAGCACGCGTTCCGCATGACCGGTGCGACGACGGACTTCGAAGCCTTGCACACCACGGCGTTTGATCTCAATCAAGCGCCGCGAGCGAATCAAGCACTCGTTCGCACTCTTCGCGGAGCGACGTTAGTGGTTCGACACTGTTTGTCGTCGCGACCATGTCGCGGTAGTACTGCAGCAGAGCTTCCCGAGTTGATGTAAACCGGTCCCAGATATTTGGTTCACGCGAAGCATCGACGCTCATCGAGATCATGTTGTGCAGCTTGTCTGCCAACATCACCGTTTTGGTTTCAAGCGAAGCGGTCTGCATGAGCCCAATATGATGAGCCTTTCGGTGTGCCCACGAGAGGAGTTTCCCCTCGGCGTCTCGCTTCTTTTCCGACATGCCGTCGACAATCTCGACGACCTCTGCAGGAAACTCCGCAGCCAGTGCTTCCAAAGTCGCATCGGTGTCTTCAACGACATCATGCAGCCATGCCGCAGCCAACAGAATCTCATCGCCGAATCCGGCGCGTTCTAAGATGGTGGCGACTGCAGCCGGATGAACCAGGTACGGTAGGTCGCACCCCTTTCGCAATTGTGTCCGGTGCGCTCTCGCAGCGAAACGGATTGCGGATTCAACAACATCAGGCAGAAACGGATTTGGCATTGGCTCGTTCTACCTTGATCGGCTTAACGACGACTCGGAAACACAATGAGCGGCGGCTCGTACAGAATCCGTTTGGGGCGGATCAATCACCGCGATACCAACTCAGGTTCACGACAAGCGTTCCGCCTGACCGTTCGCCGCAGCATCACGAAATTCGTTGAACCGAGTGTATTCCCAGTGTCGGTAGAGGCCACAGGACTTCACAAGTTTGTCCTGTTTTCCCATGGCTTCAATCTTGCCGTTGTGAATGAGAACAACACGATCCGCCCTCTTGATCGTAGACAATCGCGTTGGCAGAACAATGACGGTTCGATCTTGCATGCTGCGGGCGTAAGCGTCTTCGATAAGAGCTTTATCATCTGCATTGAGAGAGGTCGCCGGTTCTTCAACCACCATCAGCGCCGGCTTACGCAGGAGTGCTCGGGCGAGTGACAAACGGAACGCCTGCCCTGACGTCAATTGTTCCCCTCGAGCGCCGATTTGTGTTTCGTAGCCGGACGGCAGTTCCAAAACAAAATTGTGAGCATGTGCCTGCTTCGCAGCTTCGTGAGCATTTTGCAGCGAGTAATTTGGATCGTTGCATGTCAGGTTTTGCAGCACACTGCCTGTGAAGAATGGTTCGTCACCGCCGACAAAGATGGCTTCCGCTCGAAGCGATTCCAGAGTCACCCAGGCAATGTCTTCACCGTCGATCAGCACACGACCTGACACCGGTTCTATGAACCGTGGAATCATGTACGCCACGGCTCGCGCTTCGGCTGGATTGATAGAAACGATGGCGACCGTTTCACCCGCGTTGACCTTCAAATCGAGCCCCCGCAATAGTGGCCCTGATTCGTCCGAATAGTGCACCGCATCCAGCTGCAAGACTCGGGTGAGTGGTTCCAGGAACTTGGCACCAACGGCTTGTCCTACTTCTGGAATTCGAGCGAGATAACGCTGTACGAAACCAGACTGGATACTCACTTCACGGCGAAGCGATCGGAGGCCCATCAACCGTGAAAGCGGGAATGTCAGGTAGATTAAACATCCAGCGATGAGAACCGAATCGGCAAGTGGAAATCGAGTTCCAGTTGTCCGAAGAACTCGCTCACCCAGTACAAGATAGAGGATGACCATCGCCACGATGAGAATCGTGATTTGCGAAAACCATCGATACATCCGTTGGCCTCGGGCGACATCACCGGCTTTCTCAGAGTACCGATCCAGAGTCTCGATGAATTTCGTCTGTTCGTGATCTTCCATCGCATAAGCTCGAACAAGCCGTGACTTCTGAAGACTTTCAGACAGCAGCTGAAGTTCGGTTTTCGCTTTGTCACTGGCCAGGTCATCGCTTTGCTCGTACAGCTTCGCAATCTCATTGAGAACCCATAAACAGACCACTACCGGAATCAGACACAGCAACCCAAGTCGCCACTGAATGGACAGCAGGAAAGCAGCAACCGCGATGACCTCTGCCGAATCTCGGGTCAGAACGTGCAGCCATCGTGACAGCCCACTTTGAACGCCTTCCGTCCGATCAACAAACAGGTTCAATGCTTCATCAATCCCTGAACGCCCAAGATTGGACGGCGCCAGACGCATGGCCTGACGATGGATGCCCTTGCGCAGGCGGTCTGCGGCTTCTCGAGACGCTGATAGACTAGAGCGGTGATTCGCAGCGACGGCGGCAGACCAAATCAGCCCCAAAATCAACAGCGCGATGGATAAAGCTGTGGCAGCCGGACTGTTGGTTCGAAACGCATTGGCGGCTTTAAACAGCGTTCCGGAAACGATTCCCGGTAATCGTCCGCGTCCATTCCAAACGGTTGGCAGCAGACCCGAATCAAGAACCTTCTCACTACCTGACGGCGCTTCATAACCGGATGCTGTTTTGAGCTGCCCCTCGTCCACAGTGGCGAGTTCGAGTTCCCCTCGATGCTCAAACAGTCCTACCAACAGTAGGAGGCAAGTGAGAGCAAGAAACAACGCGACGGCTACGACGATAGCCCAGATCAATGCAGATCGAGCGCGACCTTTAAGCAGGTCCTGAAAGGGCAGTATTCGGTCGAATGAATCGATTTGGTTGGCCAACTGCTTCGTCCCTCAGCGTGTGGGGTTTGTTAGCAGCCGTGCCGGTTGGTTGAGATCAGGCGAGATCTCGATCCTCAAACAGGAGGAACGCCAACAGAATTGCTGCCGTGCAATATGCCGTACAGTATACGAGAGCTAATCCGAGGTACTTGGGAGGCACAATCGCCCCCGTCGCCACTGCGGCTTCCATGTTAAACACTTCCAGCGAAGGAAGAATAGTAGCGATCAAACGAGCCATGAATTCGACGAACTCGTTTCGAACAACTCCACCTTTCACCAAAACCGGAGTTAGGTGCCCAATCACAAAGATCGCGAAGGTGGTCACAATGTTCACGACCATTGGTAGTCGAGTTGAAATCGCAACGCTCACAGCAGCGAGAACACTGATCTCAAGCAGAATCAAAGCCAGTCCGGGCAGCGTCTTCACCATGACCGGAATACGCTCAGCCATGGAAGGTATCTCACGAGCCGCTTCTTTCGCGTCGTACCCAATCTTGTAGAGAATCAGGCCCAGGAACACGAGAATCACCGGCAGCAGCATCCAGAACACAGCCTGCAGAATTCCGATGTACTTCCCGACAATGAACTGACGTCGGTTGATCGGTTTCGACAGCAACGTCATAGCTGTCTTGCCTTCAATCTCGCTAGCGATACTCGTGCTAGCGGTCCAAACCGCCATCACCGCGCCGATAATCAAGATGGTGGCCAGACCACAGTCGATCAGCATCTTCACGTCTTCACCGAATGTGAAGAACGGAAGAAACGTGTTGAGCAGCATGAACACGATGCCCACGCCGATGAGCAGCAAGAAGACCGGCTGTCGGATGGCTTCCTTTGTCGTCGCCCGCGCGATCACACCAGCTTGGGTGGTATAGGCGAAGACGGCCACTAACAACAAAAGCACACCAACCACGACATAAGAGGCAATCCAACCCAGTGCCATTGGGTTCGCACGTGGATCGGCAACAAATTGGTCCTGAGCAAGTAGCAGGTAGTTCATGGGATTATCTTGACGCAGATTCAGCGCGGACTTGTCTGGTGATTGCTACGTTGCCGAACCGGATCGCGTTTGACCGGAATCCGGAAGCCTTCTGGCTTGCCGCTCCAATTTACCCAGCCTCGATTCGCGACGAAAGGAAGAACGAACCCCCGCAACGCGGAAAAACGTGGGGTTTCTCACCCGAGCGTTACATTCGTCAATGTCGAATATCAAACACCGTGTACTCGCAAGTCGGAGACTCAACCGTTCTCTCTTCAGCCTCAATATTCTCCACCATCCGTTCGCGAATCGCCTTCAGAAAGCCGTTGATATCGCTCAAAACGCCTTCCGCCACCAATTCAACGCGACCGTCTCTCAGGTTCTTGACGTAACCAACCACCGCGTGAGACTGGCCAATTCGCTGAGTCGTCCACCGAAAACCGACGCCCTGAACGCGACCACTGTACAGCACTTTGATTCGATGCATGGAGAACTCGCTCAAAAACGCTCTGGGGCTGGCCTGCACGGATTGCATAACTCGGCCTCGCCCCTGTCGAGCGTATTCAAAGGGGACCCAAAGCGCCTATCACCGGACATAATTGGCTCCGAAATCGAACGAAACTGGGGGCGGACTTCCGTAGGCTCGTCGAGTATGATTCTGCCAGTATATTCAACGGCGTCCTTGGTTAGCGGCTATGTCAGAGCAGGCAGACGAAATTCAGGAAGTCAGGCAGATCCTCCGCGATCACGGTTTTCGCGCGACTCCGGCTCGGATTGCTGTCCTTCAACAGCTGCGAAACGCTACTTCGCCGCTGACGCATGCCGATTTGTCTGAAACCCTGGTACCCGTCGGATTCGATAAGGCAACCGTTTTCAGGAACCTGACGGACCTCACTGAAGCTGGCCTGGTGTCCCGCACAGAACTCGGCGACCACGTTTGGCGGTTCGAGATTCTTGACCCAAACGACGACGGCGAAAAGCACCCGCACTTTGTCTGCACAGACTGCGGAGATGTGAGCTGCCTGGGTGCGATGAACTTCACCGCAAACAGCCGGCAGAAAGCTTCCATCATCGGCCGCATCAGTGAGATTCTGATCAAAGGCCTCTGTGCCAAATGCGAAAGCGGCGCGGCGTAGTCGGCATTCTTCTCTGCCCGGTTAGGCTTACCGCCAGCGTTAGAGGCTGACGCCCATGTCGGCGAAGAGAAACTTCATGTCGTCCCACACTTTCTTCTTCACGGGCGGGTTCCGAAGAAGGTAGGACGGGTGATAAGTGCAGAGCACTTTCGCATCGCCGTAGGTGAAGAACTTCCCTCGCATGCGCCCTATGTTGACGCTGTCGTCTCCCATGAGGTTATGAGCGGCAACAGAACCCCAGCAGACGATGTACTCTGGTTTCACAATCGCTATCTGCGCGTCGAGGTACTCTCGACAGTTCCCTGCTTCAACAGAACTTGGATTCCGATTCCCTGGCGGACGACATCGCAGAATATTGCAGATGTAGACATCTTCTCGCTGCAGTTTGCAGGCCGTGATGATGTCGTCGAGTAACTTGCCGGCTCGACCAACAAACGGTTCTCCAATTCGATCTTCGTCCGCGCCGGGAGCTTCTCCGATAAACAGAATCCTTGCGTCCGGGTTACCGACCCCGAAGACGGTTTGCTTGCGCGTGTTCGCAAGTTCCTGACACCTCACACACGCTGCAACATTCTGAGCAACGATGTTCAACGCGGCCTGCTTGTCAGCGGCGCTCGCGTTGGCAGGAAGTTCCGGCACAGCGACGGGCTCCGGAGGAACCATTGAGGAAGCCAACGCCGCAGGAACCGTTTCAACAGCTGGCGCAACTGGCTTCGGTGCAGGTGAGGGCTTTGGATGAACCGGAGGAGCGGGCGCTGTCTGAGTCGCCGCACTCTCAGCTGCCGCCTGGACCGGCTGAGCTGGTGGAGCCGTGACTGTCGGCAGGTGAGTGACCCCCGCTCGCTTCAGGCTCTCAAGGTACTGGCGTGTAACTCGTTGGTTCATGGCAGTGGGATCAATCCGACAGACAGAGAAACCTCGACCGTACTGTGACGGACCGATGAAATCAACGAGAGCCGGCATGGCATCGATTGTCAGTCGATCTGCATGAAGGCGGCGTCTTCATTCAGACACGCGAACTCGACTGCGTAGTCGCGGTCGGAGAATTCGTATTCCACCTTGTCCGAATAGGCCGTGATATCAATGGCCGGTGGAAAGTACATCTCAGCCAAAATCTGTGGCAGCAAGCACACCACGCCAAGACCCAACATCACCCATCGCTTGAATGGCCTGGCTACAACATTCTCTAAGTGCGGCCAAATGAAGAACACAGCAGCACCCGCAATGATGCAAGTCATTACGAAGCTGGCCACTCTTTGAAAACGGATCCTCCATCGGCAATCGCGACACGCAGGGACTCGAACCGCGAAGCTGCCAAGGAAAAACAAGACGGGCAGGAACAAAGACCACCAGCCAGCCGTCGTTGTTCGAACTCCAACAGTCTGACCTTCCGGGTCCGCTCCGCACCGTACGCATGAGTCTGGAAAAACCGCTGCATGCCCCTTCGGCAACGTCACATCGGTGCTTAACGCCATGCCAGTCTTAGAAGTTCAAGGCGTATTGGACGATGAGACCGGCGAAGACAACGGAGACCATGCTCATCAGTTTGATGAGGATGTTCAGGCTCGGGCCACTTGTGTCTTTAAACGGGTCGCCGACAGTGTCGCCAACGACAGTCGCCTTGTGGGCGTCTGTGCCTTTGCCACCGTGCTTGCCAGATTCGATGTACTTCTTAGCGTTGTCCCATGAACCGCCAGCGTTAGCCATCATGATGGCTACAGCAAAACCGCCGGTCAGACCGCCAGCCAGCATTCCCATCACGCCACCGACGCCGAGCAGGAATCCAACAGCTACCGGTGCAGCAATCGCGAGGAACGCGGGAGCAACCATTTCTTTCTGAGCAGCAGCCGTACTGATAGCAACACAACTTGCGTACTCGGGCTCAGCCTCGCCTTCCATGATCCCTTTAATCTCGCGGAACTGCCGGCGCACTTCTTCCACCATGGCACCCGCCGCGCGGCCGACGGCCTTCATGGTCATCGCGCAGAATACGAAGGCTAGCATGACGCCGATAAACATCCCGACCAGAACCTTCGGGTTCATGAGCGAGAAGTCGTAGTACCGACTGTAGTCCGGCATCGTTGCCATGCTGTTTGGCACCGCCTTGTTTTCATCGACGAGAGCCAGCAGGTTCACACCGGAGAGCTTCTCTCCGATAGGAGCTTCCTTGATCGCGAGCAGCGTTTCGTCCTTCGTGTTTCCAGCAGGGAAGATGAGATAGACCTTGTTCGGTGATGATTCACTCGGATTCACGGCCAACGCAGAAGGGCTTAGCTTCACAACATCTGCGTCGCCAAGGTCGGTGGAGACTGCGATGGTTTCTTTGTCCGCCCAACGGTCAAAACCAACTCGCACCTCTTCCAGGTAAGCTGCCATCAGAGCCAAAGCGGTCAGGGCTGCAGAACCGATCGCAAAACCTTTGCCCGTTGCGGCTGTCGTATTACCAAGACTGTCGAGTGCATCGGTTCGTTCGCGAACCTTAGGATCCTGACCGCTCATTTCGGCGTTCCCGCCAGCGTTGTCAGCAATCGGTCCGTAAGCGTCTGTCGCTAGTGTAATTCCAAGCGTGCTCAGCATGCCGACAGCGGCGATTGCAACACCGTACAAGCCCATCGCGAAGATTTGCGGGTTCGCAAAATCAAATCCGGTGCAGGAACCGAACGCGACAATAATCGCGGCACCCACAACGAGAATTGGTACGGAAACGCTGTAAAACCCTTCGGCAATTCCCGCGATAATGACCGTCGCCGGACCCGTCGTTGCCTGATCAGCAATGCGTCGAGTCGGAGCGTACTCTTCGCTGGTCGAGTACTCAGTCCACTTACCAATCAGCCAACCAGAAACCAGTCCGGTCAGGATCGCAAAGAACACGCCGAACAAGGCGTTCCCGTGCGGGAGTCCCGATTCAACAAGTTCAGGAAGACCGTTCGAAGGTACAACAAGCACAAAGTAAACAAGAGCCAACGCGAGAATCGCAACAAGAATCGCGCTGCCGTCAATTCCGCGAGCCAACGCAGCCAACAAGTTTCGCTGCGTCGCGCCTTCTTTGGCTTTGACCAGGTGAATACCGCCGATCGAAACAGCAATGCCAACCCCCGCAAGAACCATTGGCAGCAGCAACATCATGTACTGCATTTCATGGTGACCACGATACGCTGCCACGCCGAGTGCAGCACTGGCAAGAATCGAACCACAGTAAGATTCGTAGAGGTCTGCTCCCATACCTGCTACGTCACCAACATTGTCTCCAACATTGTCTGCGATGGTGGCCGGGTTACGTGGATCGTCTTCGGGAATACCCGCTTCAACTTTTCCAACCAGGTCAGCTCCAACATCAGCTGCCTTCGTAAAGATGCCTCCGCCAACGCGAGCAAACAAAGCCTGACAACTGGCTCCCATTCCGAAGCACAACATCGTCACGGTAATTTCCGGCAAGTCCATTGGTTCGGCTCCCGTCATCGGGAGAATCCAATTCAACACCGCGAACCAAAGGCAGATATCAAGCAGTCCAAGCCCAACCACTACCAGCCCCATTACGGCCCCGGAACGGAAGGCTACTTGAAGCCCATCGTTGAGCGACGTCTTGGCTCCCTGAGCCGTTCGAGCACTCGCAAGGGTTGCAGTTTTCATGCCGAACCAACCGGCGAGACCAGAGAACAGCCCACCGGTGATGAACGCGAATGGAACCCACTTTGACTGAGCTTCGAAAACGTAGGCAAACACCGTCAGCAAGATGGACGTCACCACGAAGAAAATCGCAACAACTTTGTACTGCCGGTTCAAATACGCTCGAGCGCCCTCGCGGACATTCTCGGCGATGTAAATCATCTTCTCGTCGCCCTCGTCCTGAGCGACCATCCAGGTGAAGAACTTCCACGCGAAGAACAACGCCGCGATGGCTCCACTAAGAGCAATCGCCCAGAGCACAATCACACTCAAATCTGTCGACCCGGGAAGAGCATTCGAGACCGTCGCGACGACTTCAGTATCGTCGGTGCTTGCAGAACCGGATTCCTGCGCGAACGCGGGTGCGGCGCAGGCAACCATTGTTGCGATCACCAAGAAACAAACTGACCAGCGAGAGATTGCTCGCTTCTTGATGCTTGCATTCATTGTTGGCTCATACTTTCGTTGTTGTGTCTGGCAGGCCGAGCAATAAGGTTGGAACCGATCGCCGAAGAACCGAATATAAACAACGGTTCCAGCAAATTGGTTCACTCCGTGGCAGCGCAAGCGATTTGCATTCGATACGATGAGTCAGCAGTTGGTGGCGTTGGGCCATCCGGTCGATCGAATTGCGTTGTGAAAGCAACCGAAGTTGCCTCGCCGGAGCGCGGCGACGGGTCTGCGAAATCGCCCTGATTCCGCTGAATCGCGCGAGTGTAGTGGTGGTTCTCTTTTATTGTCAACAAGTTCCAAACAGGTTCTCGACACATCGCCAGGTTCCTGTCGGGGCCACAGAGGTTGTTATTCCGTGAGCATAGTCGGTCTCGACATCGGTGGGGCGAACCTGAAGGCCGCCAGCGTCGATGGGCAAGCAAATTCCGTGGCATTCCCGTTGTGGAACCGGCCACACGAACTGGCTGCCGAGCTGCGGCAACTCACGGCGAAAATGGGCGATATCACTGGTTTCGCC
>JBGCDN010000211.1:0-5534 GCA_045105495.1 Planctomycetaceae bacterium | reverse complement strand
GAAATCATCGAGTAGAACTTGGGCCTCGACAGTGCTAGAGAGCACTAAAAGTCCAGCGAGAGCAATAATTAGTTTCATACTTCTGGTTCCTCTAGAGAGCTAGTTCGCAATAAGTTAACCCTACTGACAAGCGCATTCAATAGACAAACCCCTTTCTACCTTATTTTCCAAGAGTACCAAACTCCTCTTGGGTCCGGAGTTGCTGGGCCAGCTTCTTGTGCTTCGAGGCCAAGCTTGGTTGTGGCACCTTCAAGTTGACATAGACCTCACTCAGCGACTCATGAACGTCTGCTGCATGTGGATCGCTTCGCAATACAAACTCGAGGTCTTGCAACGCGGCCTCCCAGTTTCCGGCTTTCATGTGAATCCGCCCCCGTGTACTCAAGAAGCTCGGCACATTCGGATGTTTCTTCACCAAAGTGTTCATGACGGACAGCGCATGATCCAATTCGGGCTCACCCTTGCTAGCCAATACCCACGCAAGGTTGTTGGCTCCCACGGCGAGAGAAGGATCAATTTCGTAGGCGCGCCGCCAATGAAATTCCGCCTTGCCCTTGTCATTGGCCTGCCACGCTTTCGTTCCGAGAGCCAAGTGCGCAACTGCATTTTGCTGACCATTTGCGATCATTCCCTCTAGCCGGTCGATCGACCTCTGACGGCTCTCAGGTGAGGATCCGTCCTCTTCGCCGAAGAACGCGAGACGATGCATCGCGTCCTTTGACTCAGGGTGAAACTTTAGAGCTTCATTGATCTTTCGGAGCCTGCTGACTTCCGAATCCGGAACCTTCAACAACTCGTTATATTCAGCCATCATTACAGCTGCTAACGCTTCGCCAAAGCGTCGCTTGTCCCCAAATGCTAAGCCGCCTCGGAGTACTGACAATGCACCAGAAAAGTCAGTTTTCTTGCAGAGGATCACACCAAGTGAAATTCTGGCTTGGTCGTTGCCGCCATCTCGCTCTAGTAGCTTCTCAAAATGTTTTTGAGCCTCAGTGTACGTGACACGCGCGTCCTGCAGGCCGAGTGCCTCGTATGCCAGTGCGAGATCCAGCAGGAGGCTCTGATCTAGTGCTGCCGCTTGTTTGAGGTAACTCAAGCTAGCTTCTCGATCTTTTTCCCATCTAAGAGCAAGCCGGGATCTTAGGAAGAACCACTCAGCGTCCTTCTGGCGATCCCCCGCCGAAGCCTCAAGATGATGGTAGGCCCTTGGGCCATAGGTTGGAGGAAACGGGTTCGCAGCCATCAAGGCTTTGGCTTTCAGGAAATGCGCGTCTGGATATCCGACACCGTCTTCAGGGGACAACGCATCGACCATCGCATTTGCTCGCTCAGGCTCCCCCTGAGCATCCAAGGTCGTCGCCAGAAGGAACTGAACCTTGGGCCCGGCATCACCCGAGCGGTAGACTCGCTCAAGAAAGATTCGGGCCGCATCGAAGTCACCGTTTCGGTACGCGCGCAACGCGATGTCACGATACTGAGTTCGGTTGTCTGAATTAAGGCTCGACATCAGGAGAACAGTACCGGCCACGACTGCAAGGATCACAGCTGGGATTCCCCACCAGAGGTTCTTCAGCGAACGCTTTTTGCGAGTTTCGCTGACCCACTTCCAGAGTCGAAGGAATGGAAAATAGAGCCCCTTCAACCATTGCCGCTTCGGCCCGGCCGGCCCACGCTTGCGTTCGCTGTTCCAGCGTCGAATAAATCTTGGGAGTCTCATTCCGCTGCCCCCGGCGAGCTTGGTGATATCGAAACAACTTCCTCGAATTGCCCTTTCAGGTGAGAAACTGCCATCGTCAAAAGCTGCTTGTGGCTACCCCGTTCTTCCTGAGAAAATCCAAGTGGAACGGTCGAAAGAGCTTGAATGCAAAAAAGAGCGTCTTCACTACCGCTGTCACGAGGAGCAAGCCAGTCCATCAAGCCCCCCTGCAAACGAGCCCCGGACGTGGCACTAATTCTCACCGCTGGTGGCGACTCACTTTCGCCGTCACGCCCAAGAACGGCAAAGACTACATGTCCATACTGGCCAGCTTTGTCTTCCATCTGGATCTCAGAGGCAATGATATTTTCTCCTGGCAAATCCAAATCGTCATCCACCGCCTTTGTAATTCGCCAGCCGGCTACCGCGTAGCAATAAGCGAGGTCGTGCCAAGCTCCGAACGGACCATCGACCGCAATGGTCGACGTAATCCCATTCTTCTCATAAGTCCACTTGTACGAAACCTCTCCGTTTATGTCGCCGGGGTCCCTCTCGATGACCTCGAACGCAGTCTGTTGCCACCCGGTAAGCTCCTGCGGCAACGCATCCTCGCCGATCATTAATCGCGTTCCAGAAACGCGTAAGGAAATTTCTTCTCGCTGCGATCGCACCAATTTGAATCCGGCGAGCGCTACACCGACAATGACACATGCGATTGCCAGCCGCTGTGCTGGCAACTTCCGCGCCTCAAGTTTGGTCAAAACTGTCTTCGCCTTCTCCTTGCTCGTCTTGTCGAAGGCAGACCTCTGCGGCAGGAGATACATGAAAAGGCGATCCGAGCTAACGACACACAGGACGACCAGCACGAAAATCAGGTAGCCCGCGATCTGATGAGCCACCCCACTGGCGAGCGGAATTTGATAATCGACTTCTGCCACGACCACCAGAACGATTCTGGTGATGTTCCACGCAAGAACCCAAAAGACCGCCGTCCCGAGAAGGACGAGCGTCCTCAATAATCCTCTTCTCAACACCACGCTATAGACTGCGACCCCAGCAAGCGATGCAAAGAACGAGTGAATACCACTGCACGCCTTTTCGACTTCAAAAGTGTGCTTAGGGAAGTTAAGCAAAACCCCCGTTAAGAGATGTCGATATCCGAACCAATCCAGAATCTGGCTCGCCGTCTCACTCGCCATCTGTTGAAGATAAGTTATGAGTCCAATGTCGAGATTGAAGGGTGGCGGAATGCAGATCCATAGAGAGAACCAAGCAAGGCGAACGCTGGCAAAGTAGTTCTTCCCCCCGATCAGATACAGTAGAGCCCGGATCGCGAAGACACTTCCAACAGCCCCCAACCACGGCCGTAGCAGCCAGATTGACCCAGCAAGAAGAGCGACAGGAAGCACCATCTTCAGAGCGTTAGAAACGGAATGACCTGCGCGGAACGGCCCATCGTCCTGCCAACGCCGGTAGCAAATAAATAGCAAGGCTCCGAGGAACAGTGGGAAGAAAGAATAGTGATCTTTCATCCACAACTGGCGTGAGAACTCAAAAAGAGTCGCACCAAATGCCAAAGCTAGGGCGACTGCGATTGTCCCAACCGGCTTCCAATCAAGCGGCTGTGAGGCGGCTTTCACTGACATAAGCTCGTGTTACCCACACTGAGAAATGTCCTCACCGACCTGCAGAGACTGCAGCTACCGAGTTCATACGGCTGGGCGAGGTTTCAGACAGACTAGAACATTCCCATGAGGCCCCATGGGTCGTTCAGGCTAGCGGCCGGCGACGGCTCCGGTAAAGCCAAAGCAGCTAATGAAGAGCACGATTTTGCAGGCAACGGGCTGCCTATCGCTTCATCAGTTCTACAGCGATCCTTTCGGCTGCGTTGCCATCCCACAACACAGGACAGTCACCTAGCTTGTAGCTTGAGCTCAACACGGCCGCAAGATTGTCATGAAGTGCGCTAGCATCAGATCCACAAAGAGTACTTGTACCTTCTGTAACGGTCACGGGGCGTTCCGTGTTCTGCCGCATGGTCAGGCAAGGAATTCTTAACGCAGTCGACTCTTCCTGCAAGCCTCCCGAATCCGTGACGATAACCCGAGCCTGAGAAGTCAGACACAAAAAGTCGTTGTATCCGAGAGGTTCAAGCACATGAAATCCTTTTGCCGCCTCTAGTTTCTCAGTCAACCCAAAGCTCTCCAGCCTTGCTTTGGTTCGAGGGTGCACAGGGAAGACAATAGGCAGCCGATCACTCACCTCGACCAAGACGTCAACCAGCGCCCCAAGAGCTTCGGCTGTATCGACGTTGGATGGCCGATGGAGTGTTACAACACAGTATGTTCCCGATGCCAATTCAAGCTCGGTTAAGAGATTCCGCCCCCGTGCAACCTCCACTTGCCGAAGCAACGTGTCAATCATCACATTGCCAACAAGTTTGATGTTCTTATCGGGGTGCCCCTCTTTCCGAAGGTGCTCGACTCCCGAAGGCTCCGAACACAGCAGTAGATCGGAAAGAGAATCCGTTACCAATCGGTTAATCTCCTCCGGCATCTGCCGGTCGAAACTGCGTAAACCCGCTTCCACATGTGCCACTGGAATGTGCAGCTTGGTCGCAGCGAGAGTCGCGGCCATCGTTGAATTCACATCACCAACAACGATCACGCGATCGAATGGTTTGCCTTCTTCCTTCGCCGCGACAAAAGTGTCTTCTAACGCGGTCAGCAGCTTTGCCGTCTGCTGCGCGTGTGAGCCGGAGCCCACGCCGAGTGACACATCCGGCTTCTTAATGCCGAGTTCTTCGAAGAATACATCCGACAGATTCTTGTCGTAATGCTGCCCAGTGTGAATCAGAACCGTCTCCGCGTCATGCTCTTCGAACGCGCGCAGGATTGGTGCCATCTTCATGAAATTCGGCCGCGCGCCGACGATGCAGGCAAACTTCTTCATCTTACTAGTCCGTTTCCGTTTCGACCCTGAGTGTAAATTCGCCCGTACACGGAGTCATGCCGTAGTGAATTTCGATTTGTTTCGTGGGGAACTCCGTCCCAAAATCCGGCGACCACTTCGCTTCAACCACTTTGACCGGCGAAGCAGACGTAAGGCAAACTTCGTGCTCGCCAATACTGATTTTCAACCCGTCTTGCGTTGCCTGAAGCATACAGTCGTGATGGAGCAACAGCCGAGCGACCGCAGGCTCCGAGGTCTTACTCTTCAGATCGTCAACAACCCGAATTTCATTGTCCGTTGCCGTGAATTCTCGCGAATGTTCGACGACCTGCCCATCTGCGCTCACGGCAGTGTAGCAGCCTCTTACGTAAATGCTGTCGTCCTCGAAGTCGACCTGTTCACATCGCCCATGCGCCCGATGGCCGACCCGAAAATTCCTGATGAACTCGCACTGGTCACGATCGCCGACGGTAACCGTATTATGGGCGCGAGTGGACCGATTCCATTCGCGCTCCGGGCCAATTTCATACTCTCGTACACCAGCGTCAACGACCACTCGCTGTGAACCAATCGTCCACTCAAACGCGAGTATGTCTCCGTGGCCGTGCGCCGGAAGGCTGTCGCAACACGACGGCCCGGCATCAAACAAGACGTAGCCAGCCTTAAACCGAGCGCCGTAGAAGCCTGACGACTCAAACCCAAACCGACTTCGAGCCGCCCGTTGCGTCCCTCCAAGTGACTCGAACGCATCGAGGCATTCGCTCGGCAGGTAAGCCATATTGAGACCAGCGTCGTTGAACAAACTGATGCGGTCGTCCGGGTGCGTTAAGTCGGCAATCGCCTGGGCGGCTGGCTCGAGAGAACGAATAACTTCACGACGTCTCAC
>JBGCDN010000210.1:0-3380 GCA_045105495.1 Planctomycetaceae bacterium | reverse complement strand
GACCAAGTGATCCGTGATTGACGCGTTGGCTTCTGCAGCGGCGATTGCAGCGACGATGCTCTCACGAGCCCGTTCATAGTACTGCTGATTCTCCGGTGGAAACAGAGTTGCCGCTGCTGACGTGACTACTAGGGCAATGTTAGCAACGGCGCTACCGTCCCCGATGTCTGTGAGTTGGAGCGAGACTCCTTCAGTAAAACCCCGTGGTGACCGCTTTCGTTCAGGGTTGTCCTCCAAGTAGTGCCACTTGGCTACTTCCAAAATCATGTCATGGAAAACGGACAAGTCGCGCAGCACTTCAAGCGGGATGCTATGCCCGTCGAACCGCTTCCCAACAAGATGCGGACTTAGAAATGGTGTGGTTTCACTCATAGATACTTCCATTCTTACGCAGAATCACGATTCGTCACGAGTCCAACCCACAAAATTCGTGTTCATGTGAGAAAAGCTGCACATTTCTAACAGAGTGAAGGCCCTGCCAATGATAAATCTCGAAGGCGAATTCTACGTCAAGATCACGCCGGCCAAGACGGATGACCCAAAGCTCGGCCTGATGACGCTAGACAAGACCTACCATGGAAAGATTCAGGCCAAAGGCGTCGGTCGCATGCTGACGGGCATGACCGAAGTTCCGACCTCAGCCGTCTACGTGGCGATGGAGAAGATTACTGGTACGGTCGACGGCAGGGCCGGTTCATTCATCATCCATCATCGAGGCATAATGGAAGGCGGAAAGAAGGAGCTTGAGATTGCGATCGTACCCGACTCCGGGACTGACCAGTTAGCGGGCATTCAGGGAACAATGAAGATCGATATTCGAGACGGCAAACACTTTTACAAGCTGAGCTACTACATCGGCGAGCAGGTTGCTGACCGATAAAACGCCTAACGTTAATGGCAAGAGATTCGAGAATGCACCGGACCTCGGCCAGGTTCGTCCAACGCCGGGGCGACATAGCTTGCCAATCTTTGTGCCGAAGGCACAAGAGGCCGTGGGTTTGTGCGGACACCTCGTGCGGTGCGTCACCCCGATTACAAGTCAAGGTAGGTAAGGCTGTGCCTGACGACACGCCAGTTTGCGATTGATTAATCAGGCGAAGCCTGACCTACGAGATGGACCGCAATGAACGCGGATGGAGTTCAAACCAAAGCCGGTTCCCCAGATCTGCAGACTCATGACCACATTTTCGGCGTGGACTGGTGAGGCACTCTGTCGGTATGTCATTCACCAATCTACACGCTGCTGGAGAAGAGCCATCAAGAATCGCATATTCCTCACTTTGTTATGCCTCAGTCTCAGTACTACGGTCGCGTGGGCTCAGCCGGGGCGGGGGCCGCAGTCGCAGCGTGGTGGAGGTGGCAGACAATCTGTTGGATTAAATCCACAGGCTGTCGGGGCAACTGGAATCGCGTGGTACACGACGTGGGAAAATGGGCTCGCCGAGGCGAAACGGTCGAACCGACCCATCTTTTTCATGTCGGCCGCAGCCACGTGCTCCGGCGTGCCCGGCGTCTTCTGACCTGGCTACTCACATACGCAGAACAGTTTGTTCTCACAGAAAAAGTTCATCGACGCTTCACGTTCGTTCGTCTGCATTCGGATTGAGACCTACGAGAACAAGAAATCCGAAGAAATGGTTCGTGACCTGTTGAACGGTCGTTTCGCGAATACTGCGTTCTGCGTTTTCAATCCGCAGGGAACCAAACGGCTGTCGCGAGCTGGTCGATCGCCAAACGACCTCGCGGGACGTCGCCGAGGTGACGACAATGCCATCATTGCCGAAATGCAACGGATTGCATCGAACTACAAATCGCGAGGCGAAAAAGAAGGCAGTGTTCTTCAGGACTTCAACACGTTTCGGCAGGCTCTGAATGTTGCATCCGGCGACCAACGACTGCTTGTCTTCGTTAACGCTCAGCAAGCAGACGCCAGGAAGATCACCCCAACCTTGCAGGCTGTGTTCGCAGACAAAGACATCACCGGAAAGTTCCACCTGGACCTTGCTGACACGAAGGACACCGCTTGGGCAAAGTCGGTCAAAGGCTCAGTGTCTGCACCCGGTATCAATATCATTCGAGCGGGCAAGTTTGGTGTAGACGGAACCGTGATGAAGCGATTGCCGCTGACTGCATCCGCCGAAGCGATTAAGGATTCGCTAACGGCGGCCAACAGAGAGTTCGCCGCGACTGAAAAACGCAAGTCGTACGGCAGCCATGTGATGGAAGGCAAGCGGAAGCAAATTTACTTCAAGAACGAGATTCCGTACGGCGAAGATCGAGACGGAGACGGTAAGGCCGACAAACGCCGGGGTGGAGAAGGCAGTGGGCGACCGGGTGGCGGTGGTGGCCGTCGCGGTGGAAAAGGCAGGCGTCCGTAGTCAAAACGTATGCTTGCCCGACATCTCCAACGGCTATTTCGCGGCGGAACAATACAAGGTTCAAGCGAAGGCTAAAACAGCCAACGCACGCCGCGTGGTCCGTGCTTAAGAGAGTGCGGGCGTGCGTTGACGCGAATTCGAATTGTCAGCAAGCAGCCTAGTCGTGGCCTACCAGAGGTCGTCCAACTTCAACGTGTGAATGTTGAGGTTCCGACCGTGTTCATATCGTTCCGGAGACTCAGAGAGAATTCGGAGCCAAACAGCCTGGCCCATGTACGTTCCTTCAAAAGAAACGTGTGGGCCAATTTGATCTTCTTTTCCTTTGGGCACAGCCTGCCAGCCGACGCGAGGCGCTTCGTCAAACAGGCTCATCACGTCGCCAATATTCACATCGAAGCTGCTGCCGACTTCTTGCCCATCCATGCGACCCCCAATGACCTGGGTTCGCGATGCGAAGACGGTTAGTTCGAATTCATCGCGTGCGCGATTGTGATAACAGTGGCAACCTAGCGGAGACAGAATGTCAACGCCGTGAATATGTTCAGCGGCTGCCGATGCCAGGCTGTTCAGCCAGGTCGGTACTGCGATGCCGCCTTCAAATACTGTCTCTTCCATTGGTTCACTCATTGGCACAATGGTGCCGTCGTCTGTCTGCAATCGCCACGGAAACAGTTGCGTTCCCAAAGACGCTTACTACCGAATAGCACGGGAATCAGACTCCCGGGCCTTACGTGTTTGTGTTCGTACGTAGAATCCACCAATTGCCGAAAAGGAAATGGCTTCGGCGGGTCATCCACGTGTGACGCTTAAACCAGGCTAACCACCTGATGCAGCCGCTGAACAGCGATGACTCGAAAAACCGACGCTACACGAACTGGGTGGCCCATACGATTGGTACAATCGGCCCCAGGAGAGAATCATGAGCTACTGCGTCGCGATACTGCTGCTGTTTCAGGGTGATCACAAAGTTGCGCCTATCAAATCGCGGGCAGTCGACTACAT
>JBGCDN010000209.1:0-6877 GCA_045105495.1 Planctomycetaceae bacterium | reverse complement strand
ACTCTTCGGTGGCCGTTGCCAGCTTCGGACGCAGGACCACCGACCGACTTCCGCTGCCGACTGAACCGGGAATACTCATGAACACGGTCCAGCCGCGACCTTCGACATACTGTTCGACGGTTACTCGGAAACGCGGGTCGTCCAGGAAGTCGCGCTGAACCTCTTCAGGTAGCGACTTCAGCACGTGGAGAACCCGTTCACCAAGCGGTGGGCACTCAGCAAAATCACGTGTGTACGGTTCGAAAATCGATTCTTGTTGGTCAGACATCCGGGTCCTATTTCCGCTCCGGCGTGTCGTCGTCCGGCGGTGGAAACTCAACGCGTTTGAAGACATCCTGCAATCGCAACGACACGTCAATGGCTGACAATTCAATCGTCGCGTCCATGCCAACGGCGTCGCGCATCATCCAGTCGCCAGATTCGTGACGCGTGAAAACCTCAACGCGTGGTTCCTTCTGCGAGATCAGCACGTAGCTTCGAAGCGAATCCAACTCGCGAAACAGGGCGAACTTCTTGCCGCGATCGTAGGCTTCTGTGGAATCGGAAAGAACTTCGATGACAACCTGCGGGTTCAGAAGTGTGTCGAACGTGTCGTCTTCGAACTCCATCTTCCCGCAAACAACAACGAGATCTGGGTACGTGTAGAGACCGGTGGACAGGACTTTTACCCGTTGGTCGCTTGCCAGAACCTCACACTCACGATCATCAAACTGTTCATCGAATCGCCGATTAACGTTGCGAACGATTCGATTATGAGTTGTTGATGCCCCGCCCATTGCGAAGACCTCGCCACGGTAGAACTCATGCTTCGTTTCCGAAGCACGTTCGAACGCGAGATATTCCTCGACGGTCATGAAGCGATTTGAATCAGGTGCTGTGGCCATGCCGGCATTATAGCGGCTTCTCACTGACCTTCATCTACCTTTGATTTCAAACGCCAAACGTGGAACGTCTCCGTTTCACGACTGGGAGAACGGAGTAAGTCAGCCGCTTCGCGTTCGTTCAACAGCACAAGATCGCTCATTACAACATCGTGCGAATCTGCTTTCCGATACGTCTGAGCAATCGTGATTGCAGCCTCTTCGAACCTGTCTGTTCGCCGTGCGTGGGGGCCTTCAATCAGAAGGACTTCGAATTGGTCGCCGCCCGCCGTAGGTGCTGAAGTCGGCACAGAACTGATTGGTCGAGCCAACACGTTCATTGTGTTGAGGTGATACATCAATGCTGGTTCGCCAAAGGTGTAGACAACCGTTCGTTCCGGGTCTTTGATGTTCGAGACGATCTCTTCAGCCAGTGATCGCATGCTTGAGCGGGGGTTCCAGGCTGCGGTGGCAGATTGGTTCTCGAATCCATTTCGAACCAGAACAAACGCCGCGATCGCACACAGAACGACCATCCGGATATTCTGCTGCAGCACGGGCCGCTTCACATTCTTCCGGCCATGCCATCGCAGGTTCGATCGCACCCACCAACTCATGCCCGCACCCGCTGCCAACCACACCCCAATCAGCCAGGGAATCGTAAGTCTTGGGTAGGCTCGATAGGTCGGCGTCATCAGAGTCAGAGAACCAACCCACACCACAACGACCCAGCACGGCAACGTCCACCGAGCGACGGCTGTCTCGTCAGTTGCTTCTTCTGAATCGACAGGGATGGCGGGCCATCGCAGACGCCCGGCCAGTCCTCCGGCGCCAATACAAAAGAGAACGGCACTGGTTCCCGGTCCCACTGCCGCCAGCAATGTGAACATCAAACCGCCGAGCAGCATCTTGGTTACCAGTGACGGTTTGATCTCGAAGTCGTCCACACTTTGGTTCCATGTGAAACCTCTTGTGCGGAGCTGCCAGGCAAGGCAGCATGCGAGAGCAACCCCAAGGCTGGCGTAGGCGACCCATCCGTCAAGGACTCGATGAGCATTGAACTGTTGCCGGAATGAAGTCAGCCAGCCGGCGAATCCAACTTCGTATCGTTGATGGTTCTCCCTGACAGCGGCGTACCCTCCATGTTCTTCAAGGCCAAACCAAACCGGTGACCACACGGCGACCGCAACGGCTGCCATAACCACAACGCAACCAATCGCAGCGAGCGGCTTAGTGTGTCTGCGATGGAAGGCGAACCAAACAGCTGCACCCGTTGCAACAATCGCCAGCGGAAGCCAACCGCTGTACTTGCTCCACCATGCAACACCGCAGGCAAGGCCTGCCAACACAGCCTGGCCAAGGCGCCGATATCGAACCGCTTCCGTGCCAAGGTACACAGCAAGCAGTAGAAAGAATCCCAGCACCACGTCGGTCAACGCAGCTCGACTGTAGACAACATGGAATTCGCTCAATGCCGCCAGTACTCCGGTTGGCAACGCGGCCTCTGCACCGAACCACTTGCGTGCCACGTGAAACGACAACACGACAGTCAGGCTTCCAAAAAGTAAACTCGGAAGCATCAGACCAAGCGTGCTCTTTCCAAAAAGCAGCTGGCTGTACTCAACAAGCGCGGGCACCAGTGGCGGTGCATAGAGATGCTGTAGCGGGTACACATCTCCTTCGTCTGCAGTGAAGATGGAATTGGAAGCGTAGACACCTTCATCAAAGTGTTCGACCGCCACCTCATCAAGCCAACTCGCGCGTAGAGCGAACGCGATGACCAGGAGAACGATCCACTGCATCGCGCGAAGCGAATTTGATTTTGCTTCTGGTTGAACCATTACGGATCTGTTCCACATGAAACTCGCCACACGCAATCGCACCGGCGAAACGATCTCGAACTGTGTACCCAAAAGCGATGAAGCCGTCGACCCACGAAGGCGAATGGGCGTGGCACGGATCCGACCTTTCGCGCGAATGGACGTGACGAGAAAAAGCCCCCAAACAGCTCGGCCAAGACGCCATCGCAATTTGCCACATTCCTGGCTCGCAGCGACCCAGGGAAGTTGCATTGTCTCTGGCTGCGGGTCTTCTATTATTAGGCGAACCCACTTGGAAGGAAGATCCATGTCCAACCCAGACATAATGTACGATGAAGCCCACAAGCTGAAGCAGGGCGGCGACCTCGAAGCTGCCGTCGCGAAGCTGCTGGAAATAGTCAAAGCAGTTCCAGAGCACGTGCTCTCTCATTCGGCCCTGGCCGTATACCTGCAGAAACTCGGCAAGCCACACGACGCCATTGCTCACGCAAAGAAAGTCGTCGAGCTTGAACCGGATAACCCACAGGCCCACGCCGAACTTTCTGTCATCTCACAGCGTTGTGGCCTGATTCAGGAAGCGGAAGACGCTCTCGCGAATTCGCACGAAACACAGCAGCGACCGGCTGGCGGCGGTGGTTGAGGCAGTGGAGGTGGCTGCTAGTTAGTAGCCCTCGATTGCGAAAATGACTCTCAGGATTCAGACTTCGCTCGGAGAACTACCGAGTGGTTTCTGAATCCTGTTTTCATTTGAGGACAGCCGGAAATGGCAGATTCAGTCGTCTACATAGCGGATGAAATCAAAAGTGTCCGGGAACTCCATGCCGACCTTTTGACCGCGGAAGCCCGGTCTCAGCCGATCGCAGACTGGCTGGATCAGCGAGCTCGTCGGATATTGGAAGCCCATTCCGCGAGAGACCGGGCGGTGGTATTTCACGTCTCCTGCTGGCATCCTACCCTGGTTGGTAGGAAGGCAGATGTGATCTTTGCGGCGGACTTTTCCATCGATGACGCACGGGAGACAATCGCCCGTGAATATGGTTTCGCGGACTGGCTGGAAGCCTCAAAACAAGGGCAATCACCGGATGCGAAGTTCGAAAATGCGGTAGACACAATGTTGGCTGGTGACACGAAACAGCTTCGGGAGATCTTGGAACAGCACCCAAGTCTGGTTCTCGAGCGTTCTTGTTTTGGGCACCGTTCGACATTGCTGCACTACGTTGGATCGAACGGAGTCGAAACTTGGAGACAAATCGTGCCGCCGAACTTGGCCGATTTGGCTCGGGTCATTCTGAACGCTGGTGCCGACATCAACGCCACTGCCGAGATGTACGGCGGTGGCTCTACCGCTCTCGGACTCCTGCTCAGCAGCGCGCATCCTGCGGCGGCCGGGGTGACGGATGAGGTTGCTGAAGTGCTTCGATCTGCGGGGGCGAACGGATGACGAAACTGCCGCCGAATCAGCAACTTGTCGGCTCAGAAAAATGGCCGGTCGTCGGCGAGCGGGCTCCGCGGGACGACAGTTCCCCGTGGAACATTTCCGTGGTTGGCTGCGTAAATAGTGCGGTATCCTGGACGTTGGATGAGCTGCGAGAATTCCCGATCGTCGAGCGGGAAATCGATGTTCACTGCGTGACTCGATGGTCCAGATTAGCGATGCCGTTCACCGGAATCCCGCTCAAGTCGCTACTGGAAGTCGCCGGAGTTGGCACGTCAGCCCGGTTCATTTCGTTCGTCGCTCGCAGTGAACGTGGGCACTCGACATCGCTTTCACTCGATTATTTATCGTATATCGAGCCACTCGTCGCTCTGACGGCGGACGGAAAACCGATCCCCACAGAGCACGGTGGACCGGTTCGAATGGTGGTTCCTGGCCGCTACTTTTACAAAAGCGTTAAGTGGCTTGAGACGATCGAAGTGCTGGCCGAAGACCTGCTGGGGTATTGGGAAGCTGATATTGGCTACCACAACAGTGCGGATCCGTGGAAAGAAGAGCGGTTCATTGCCGGAAATATTTCGAAGCCAGAAGCTCTGAAACTCATCGAAAACCGCTGTTTTGACGGCTTGGACCTGCGGAGCATTGACTGTTCAAACCGGCAGCTCGACCAGCTCAGCGCCAAGGCCGCCGCGCTGCGAAATGCGGACTTCCGTGGAGCATCCCTGCGGGAGGCAAACTTTGACGACGCTAATCTGTCCGGGGCTCGATTCGCCAACTGTGACCTGACCGGTGCCACTTTCCGCAGGGCGGATATTGAGGGTGCAGACTTCAGTGGAGCTGTCCTGAAACACGTTGATTTATCGGGCGCGTCGCTGTTTGGGGCGAGCTTCTGCGTGTTCGAAGACGGACCGAAACGGGCGGCGATCTTCGATGAACAAACGAAGTTTGACCCCGAGTCGCTGGACGCTCTGACCGACGATCAAAGACAATTCGTCCAGAGTCACTTGGGGCAATAGAGCACCGATTTAGGACGACCCGGTCGGACTGCACCGCAGCGGTCCTTACCTTTCGTCGGCCCCGGCGACTTTCCACTTTTCAGGAGGAAAGCAGATGGGTTTCGAATCGATGCAGCGCTTGTCACCACGTCGAAACTCGACGCAGGCGACCGATGTCGGCGGACTTGTTGCAGAACAACTGGCCCATTTTGGGCTCGATGCGAATTCTGAGTTCGGGCAGACGCTCGCCAGAATTGCCGGTCGGATTTATGAAACTCAGGACGATCTTGATTCGTTGTGGCAGCTAACGTTACGCGAGATTAATGATCTCCCCCATGCGGATCGTATTGCCAGATTCAACGCGAAGAAATTTCTTTCGTTCCAGCTGGCGAAGCTGCTGGATACGCTTCAACATTCCTTTCGTCGCAGCTACCAATCGCTGGATTACACCGATGCCACAGAGCTGGCGAAAGGTCCGTATCCAGTATTCGATAACATAACGGCAATCTTCAGCGCGACGCCAGTCATCGCGCGAACGGCAACCTACATTTACGCTTGCGCTGAGTGGATTGAAGAGGCGTTCCGTGGCCGCGAGCTAATGCTCGAAATTTATTCGCGGCTTCTCAATCCAACCAGCATTTCGCTGGCGAACTATATTGTTGATCTTGAGGCCGGGCCATATTCCGGTGACTATCTCGCGTGGAACTTCAACAGCGGCATGGCGGCAATCGATTCGACACTATCACACGTGCTGGGGCGTGATGATATTTTGATTACCAGCCGGAATATCTACGGTGGAGCCTGGCAGTTGATTCACGACTGGTTCGCAAAACCATCGAACCTGGGCATTGCTGTTGAAACGTTCGATGGCTATGACGCGGCGGCGATGCTGCCCGTTATCGAGGCTGCTAAGGCGAAGTATGCTGATCGCTTGGCCGAAGGCCGCAAGATCTATGTCTACCTCGAATCGCCCTGCAACCCGCATGGGTATGTGCTTGACGTGCCTGCAATCTGCAAGATGGCCCATGAGAACGACATGCGGGTTCTGCTGGACGCCACGGTCGGGACACCATTCCTTCACACTCCGCTGCAGCAAGAAGACCCAACCGAACGCCCAGATTTCGTTATTCACAGCTATACAAAGGATATGACCGGGACAGGCAGCGCGATTGCCGGCTGTGTGATTGCACGCAACGAAGACATGTTTATCCCAAAAGGGGCCGACGGGTGGGATCGGACCATGTTTTGGAATGTGTATTACGTAAAGGGTGCGTTCCTGAATGCGGATGCTTCGTTCGAGGTGATTCAGGGGATGCGAACTCTGGCCGACCGCATGCTTAAGAAGTGTATTAATACGCGGATTATTGCCGAGTTTCTGAACGCTCATCCGGCCATTCAAGTAAATTGCAGCGCGATTGAATCGGATGAGAACTACGAACTGAATCGATCGTCTGCTTTCCTTGGGCTGCCGTCGCCATTGTTTACGGCCAGCATGGGTACTATTCCGCGAGAACCATTTCAACGGTTCTTTGATATGCTGTCACCAACGTTTGGGCATATGATTAGCCTTGGTCAGTCGAACACTATCGTGAGCTGCCCGGCGCTGACTACCCACTCCGAGCTTGACGAGAAAGCACTGGCTGCCTCTGGCCTAATGCCAACGACGATCCGGTTTGCCATTGGAGATGAGAACCCTGTCGACTTGATACGACACTTGGTCGAAACTGCGAAGGTTACAATTGATCAAGTGGTTCCGGGATTTAGCGA
>JBGCDN010000208.1:0-4138 GCA_045105495.1 Planctomycetaceae bacterium | reverse complement strand
CTTCAAGTGGCAAGCTCTGTGGAAGAAGCCGAAGTTTCTTCCTGGGAAGACATTGACCGCATCGACGTTCGCCCGAGCAAAGGCATCGCCAAGATCCAATGCGCGAACCGCTGGGAGCTGCAGGTCGATTTGTCTTCCGGCGAACTGTTGTCGTCCACGTATCGCCGGTCAGACTTCATTGAAAGTCTGCACGACGGTTCGTTCTTTTCCGACGAAGCCAAGCTCTGGGTGTTCTTCCCGAACGGTCTGGTTCTGCTTGGTCTTTGGTTCAGCGGTGCGTGGCTGTGGTACATCCCGTTCGCAGCGAAACGCAAAAAGAAGAATCGCGAACCCGCAACGCAAGTTCAGTGACAGCCCTACACGTTGAACCTACTTGCTATCCTTCAAGCGTATACCAGTGTCACGAGTGTTCTGCTCCAACTCCCCGAACACGACAAACAGGCTACCGATCAAGCGTTGTACGTAAAACAAGATGAACCCCGCGGCAGCTCCAAGTAATGCCGTTGCAGCGATACCAATGACATTCCCAGTGCTCGCACCTACTATCAGCGAAACCGCACACACAAGTAGTCCGACCCGTGCTGCCCCACCTGCCATCCTGTGACCGTGATCAATTACGACTTGGCTAGCTGTCCCAGGTGAATACTCAGTTTGTGCCAACCAGTCTGATAACGGATTGGGCGGTCGCAATCGCGGTTCCCTTTTCATGGGTACCACCGGTTCTTCCTCCACTTCAACAACATTCGCCGGTTGCCCACAGCTTGGACACTTCACAACACGTCCCGACAGCTTGCTACTTACGGCGCGTTTATACCCACAATTACACTTGAGGAGTCCACTCATTTATCCACCAATCACTGGTATCTGTATCTACTCACAAGAATCTAGCCATTAGCATTAGAGACCACTGCCAACTCGCGTGCCTTTGCCATTGATGTGTCGACCGAAAGAGTCATTTCTACAGTCCAGCGTCCGTCGCCGGGAACTTCAAAATGCCAGAACGGAATGACCGCGCAGTTTTGATGAACCAACTCAAAGCCACTCTCTGATTGACTGACCGTTTGAATCGGCATTGTCCAGATCGCAGCATCGCGTGACAGATCCATGGCGATGTCCAGACCTTGCCATTCGTCGACTACACCAATTCGGTTGGTGCGTTCCAGCGAGAGCACTGAATCCGTTGTACCGATCTGCTGACCGATTCCGTCGTAGTAGTAGCGGTCTTCCGCACCTCCCGGAATGGCGGCGAAGTTGTATTCCACTCCAAACTGAATCGGCAAACCGCGTGGCAGGTCTTCCAACTCGTAGCGAACTCGCAAGCTGCCCGGTGAATCGTTTGCGACCGAGATGGTCTTCGTCAGCCGAACCAAATGTTTTCCAACGCGACCCGTTCGAGACAGCACCGCTTCAGAACGAGTATCTGAACTTCGCATCGTCGCCTGATACGTGCCCGTCACGAAATCACCAATCGCGCCTTCGCCGTTTTGGAACTCATCGATCTTCAATCCCGGAGTCATGAAGTGATCAACCAGACTCTTGCGCGGCCAGAAGTCGTACTGCAGTCGCTGATGTAGGTCCGGTTGCTTGAACCGAACAAGATCGTGAATGCTTACTGCGTCGTCCTCGCCGTGTTCTCCACCTCGTTCGCCGGCTGCTCGAATCTTGTCGTGATAGGCTTCTTCACGGCGGTTCAGCGTGGCCAATAAGTTGACTTTGCAAGCTCGAACATCGAGCTCATACATGTGACCGCCGTTGACCGGCGCGAAGTAGGCGATCAGCCGATTGCTGGCCAACCGAACTTCGGTGCGTGCGTCCAGGTTGTAGTCTTTTGCAGTGACATCGACCCAGTTCTCGCCTTCGTGATTCAGCGATTCCAACAGCGTATCTGCGGCAATTAAGTGTTCGTAAACCGCATTGCGCAGATGAGGCAGATACAAGCCTCCGAATGCACCATGCCAGTACGAGCAGTTGCATTGAGCTCGATAGAGCTGACCGCGTGCTTCGCAAACGATGGCTTCCGCGTCTGGTGTTTCGGCTTCAATTGCGGCGTGACGTACGCGATCGCTGATCTCCAGCATTCGCGCATACATTTCGTTGCTCTCGGGGTACTTCGTCCGAAAGTTGCGCCAGTAGCCGCCGCGGGTAAACTGAACCAGTCGCTGATAGTCATGGTCCGTGTGTTCTCGATGTGTGAGCTCTGCAAACTCCTGCTGAGGTTTCGTCGGCAAGACCCATTCGGTCATTTCACGATAGCTGCAGTCGGGAAGGTAGACTCGGCCGAGCGGCGGCACTTGGCTCACAGAGTCGCCAAGTGTCGTCACATCAATCCAGTCTTGGTTCTCTCGCAGCGCGTCCAGGAAACTGCGCAGCCAGCCATCGTCGTAGACATGCTTTTTCGTGCCAGGCCAGGTTCCGAACTTCTCTCCATCGTCTCCGAAAACCATGACCGCATTGGGAGCCCGTTCTGCCACTTCTCGCATGTAGTCGATGGTTTCATGCGGTGGACGGAATGGAATGGTGTAACGAAGTCGTTCGCTGCCTGGGAACACACTGACCAAGGCACCTTCATCTTCAGTGACGTAGTAGCCAGTCAGTTCATCATCGCGCATGCCGGCGCATTTGAAGTGGTAGTCGTCGAGAACGGTGTATTCGATTCCGGCGGCTGCGATCTCTGCAGTGAGAGACTGTTCCCAAACGCGTTCGGGGATCCACATGCCGCGAATCTGCTGTCCGAACAACTGCTGCAGATACGCCGAGTAACTTTGGATTTGTCCGATGCGATCGCGTCGAGGAATGTTTGGCAGGATGGGTTCGTAGAACGCCCCGCCCACGATTTCGACCTGACCACGCTGCACCATGTGGCGAAGTAGATCGATGTATTCCGGGTGCGAGGTGACCAGCCATTCCAGCAAACTGCCGGATGTGTGCAGGCTGAATCGGATGTCCGAGTACTCATCAAGCGTCTTCAGGAACGGCAAGTAGCTGTCCTGATAAGACTCTTCGAACACGCCATCAAAGTTGCCAATCGGTTGATGATTGTGCAACGCGAGAACCAGTCGAATGCGATCGGCCATGTGGCCATCCTTTTCAATACGTGCGCGGTTGTCAGAGCGTCCAACCGCGTTCCGTCATCGTTGTGTCTATAAGCAACCAGCAGCAGAGAGAGCCCCACCCTCCCAACCGCGCGCATTGCTGCCTATGTCTTCATTTCGGTCAGGAAATTCGGAAATGCGCTAAGAAAGAACGTCGTTGGGTAGGTTTGCCCGGAGCCAACTGCCGAACCGAGAACGATGAGCGTTAACCGGCAGGTTTTGCCGATGACCGCAATCGCGGACGCCGGTTCGTGGCTCGTTGCCGGATTCCGGCGGAGTCCATGAACGCTCAACCGTGCGCTCGGGGAAAACGCTGCGGTGCTGGCGGCGGCATTGGATTGAGGTTAGGTTTTTAGGACAAGCCGTGTGTCTGTCTTCAGGAAACCACCGTGTTGCATCGCTCTCTCCTTGCTGCTGCCTGCCTTGCTTCTCTCTTCCTTCCATCGCCCGTCAACGCTCAAAAGAAGCAGCGTCCGGCGGAGGTTAATCCGGATTGGATTTGGCTACTGAAGCCAGATGGCAACGCAGAACCCAAAGCCTACTTCCGTTACGAATTCGATGGCGGCGGAGTGTCTGCGGCTCGGTTGTACGCAACCTGCGACAACGAGATGAAGGTGTTCGTGGATGGAAAATTGGTTCTCGAAAGCAAGTCGTGGGAGAACCCGCTGTTCAAGGATGTCTCGAAAGAGATTGATCTCGATTCACCAAACAAGAAGCACGTCATCGCTGTTGAGTGTAAGAACGACGGCAACGTTGGCGGACTAATGGTGCGACTCGATTTCGAATCCGGCTGGCGCGATGCGTGGGCGTTGGTTTCCGACAAGTCGTGGCAGGCTTCCACCAAACCGCAGAAGGGGTGGAAGACTATTGGGTTCAAACCAAACAAGAGCTGGCGAAAGCCGAATGTGATCGCTCCGTTGGGCAAAGGTCCGTGGGCTTCGCGAGTGAACCCGAAAACTCTGGCTGCGGCGGCGACACTGAAGACACCCACTGCCACGCCAATCGAATCGATGAAGATCGCCAAGGGCTTCAATGTCGAGCTGCTC
>JBGCDN010000207.1:0-7603 GCA_045105495.1 Planctomycetaceae bacterium | reverse complement strand
AGCTGCGTCGCTTCGCTCCTTGATCCGGCCTACTTTGCTTGGGCTGTGGTGTGGAACCGCGTTGCGGTTCTCTTCACTGTTGCAGCTGTTTGAAGTACTGGCGGATTCGAGGTTCGTTTGGGAAAGGTCGCACTCGCCGGGTACTGGTTTCTGGTTGCGTGGCACGTAGGGCTGCGACGGGGGCTGCTCGACGTCTTGTAGGTCTCGCAGCGAACCGGGTAGGTTGCTTTCGATTTGGCTTTCGAAGGCCATTGCGATTACCAGCATGCCAACGCCCATCATGGAGAACAGACCGCCCAAAGCGAACGCGAGCGCCGGGGGTTCGCCGTACTTTCCGTCGAGCCGTGATTCGGTGTGGTCCTCGGGGTTGTAGTGAACCAACGCCGCTGTACCAACCTTGCGTTCGGCCAGCTTTCGATATGCGATGGTGTCTGATGAGTAGGTTCTCTTGCCGCTACAGACGTGCGGCTGGCCGTCGACTTCGTAGCTAACCGACCAAGCGTGATCGTAGTCGTAGGTTAGGGCTCTCACCCGGCGGTGGACGCGGTTGACCTTGCTGCGGATCTTGATTTCGCTGTGGATGGGCCCAAGAAATTGGTTGATCGGGTGGTTGTTCTCCGGGCGGCCCTGGGCTTTGGATTGCATGCGTCCCCTGCGCTGCCATCACGGCGGAGCGTGATGGCTACTTTCGCTTCGCGTGCAGGTTCGAGTGAAAGTAAAGCCGGTTCCTGCCTCAAGAAACAGCCGTTGAGTGAGGAGCTACTTCCGCAGTCGCTGTGTTTGCAGGTTTCCAATCGACCAAGCGAAGCTCGACGCGTTCGAAGCCCTGAAAGGTGCTTAGCTTTGGTGTGAAACAGATAGAAATCGGTCCGTTGACTGCGGCGATCTCGTCGGCCCATTCGCCTTTGCCGAACGCTATGCAACGCATGACTCGGTTGTAATGGCGAACTCGGATGGAAAGGTGTCGGTCGCCTTCGCCCATGGTTCGGGGCGGCTCTACAAGTTCGACGTTGTTTGCTGCCAGGCGTGGTTGCCGGTTCGCCGCGCCAAATGGGCCGAAAACGTCTAGCTCCAGAACGGCGTTCCGGTTTACATCGGCCAAGCGTACTTCAGCATCGACTTTCAAGGCGTAGTCGTTGCTGGTTGGATGATGATGTTCGCCCACGTAGTCCACAAACGCCGACCGGAAATCGTCTATGTGAGCCGGATCGACTCGCAGGCCTGCGGCTGCTTTGTGACCACCGAACCGCTCGAGGTGACCAGACGCTGCTTGGATGCCTTCGTAGAGATTGAACCCGGCGTATGTTCGTCCGCTTCCCTGGCCTGTGTCGGCCTGCTTCGTCGAGATCAGAATGGCGGGTCGTTCGAACCGTTCACACACGCGACTGGCCACAATGCCGATGACTCCCGGATGCCAATCGTCATGAGATAAAACAAACGCTGGCGAATCTGGTCCACCGGGGTGTTCCTCGACCAGTTCTCTCGCTTGCTTGAAGATGCGTCGTTCGACAGTTTGCCGGTTCTTGTTTAACTGATCCAAATAGTCCGACAGCTGCATCGCGCGGTCGGTGTCTTCGGTGGTGAGTAGTTCAACTGCCAGTCGTGCTTGTCCAAGTCGACCGGCGGCATTGATGCGGGGGCCAATGGTGAAAGCCACATCGTCGGAACGCAGCGTGCCTTCCAGCTTCGCGACTTTCATTAGCGCTCGCAGACCGATTGGTGCTCGGTCCATGATGCTGCGCAAGCCGTAGCGGACGATGATTCGGTTCTCTCCAAGAAGAGGTACCACGTCGGCGATAGTTCCAACGGCGCATAAGCCAGTGGCCATCAACAGGAACTCGCGCATGCGAGGTGTTGCCTTGCCGTTCTCACCAAGCTGCTGACAGATGGACCACGCGATCTTGAAGGCGACACCCGCGCCGCACAGATCCTTAAACGGGTAGTCAGTGCCTGGCAGTCGGGGGTGCACGTGACAAACGGCGGGCGGCAGTTCTTCTTTGAGGTTGTGGTGATCCGTGATGATTAGGTCGAGGCCAAGTTCTTTGGCCAGTTTGCCCTCTTCGATACTTGCGATTCCGCAGTCCACTGAGATGACCAGTCGATCGGGATCTTCTTCGTGAAGCTGCCGTAAGGCATCGCAGTTCAGTCCGTAGCCTTCCTCAAGTCGAGACGGAATGTAGTAATCAACGGTCGCTCCGAGTAGCTTCAAGCAGTGCCAGAGAATCGCGGTTGATGTCACGCCGTCAACGTCGTAGTCACCGTAAATGGTGATTCGTCGATTGTCGTGAACAGCCTGGACGATGCACGTGGTCGCTTCCGGAACTCCCGGCAGTTCGCTCGGGTCGATCAGATCTGTCAGCTTCGCGTTGAGAAACGTTTGAGCTGAATTGGGTGTATCGTACCCACGTGCGACGAGAATCTGGGCCAGCAGCGGAGAACACTTGAGTCGTGCAGCCAGCGACCGAACCTTCACCTGGTCGTGGGGCGCGAAGTTCCATTTTTTGGGCATCATGTGCTCCGTCAGCAATCGAGTGACGCAACATGATCGCGAGCCAACCAGCGATTGTCTACAGCTCGGGTAGCACGAATGAAACAGAGACGTGGCGAAGGGGTTAAACGAAAAAAGGCCACCCGATGGTTGATCGGATGGCCTGATGAGATTCATTGATGAGACTTAAAACACGTGAGGCGAAGCCCGTCTCCGTCTGGAGCGATCGAGCGTCTTGGTGAGCCCGCGTTTAGCTCTGTCCACCGCTTCGGCAATCGCCGCCATAATGTTCTCAGAGGTTCCTGTTGCCACAATATCTTTCCGCCCTTTAACTGAGAGGACGACGCGACACTCCTGATCAATGACGCTTTCCGAGTTCGTGACAGACACGTCCACTCGATTCACGCGATTCGAAAATCGCTGCGTCGCTTGCTCAACTCGATCGGCAACAAAACGTCGCAATCGCTTCGAGACTGCTCGACCCTTGGAGGAAATGTGCAACTTCATGGCGTTCCCTTTACTTACGGATCATCGTGGCGCCGCTTGTCTCTGCGGCTACCCAATTGTAGTACGTCGTTCGCGAATCAAACGTGAAACTTAGACAGGAAAAAAAGTCCGCTGAAAACTTGGAAATTCTGTCTTGATTCTTCCGGCTACGACACGCGAAGACGCAATGCGATTGGTTGGGAACGCGAAAGGCACGGCGTCGGATCAGGTAATTTGAAAGAGATTTGTCAGATGATCTACCTCTTTCACTTCGTAGCAGATGTCTTCGCAACGCCGGACTTCGTGTGTTGCTGATTTGCCACAGTGATGACAACAAGCAACGGGCGATGATCTGAAGCAACAGGTTCAGCGACGACTTTCGATTCAACGAATTTGGAGTCCGTTCGTTTTGCCGCGATAACAAAGTCGATTTGCCGAGTGGGCGATTTCACCGGGATGGTTGGAAACACTCCGTCAGGTCGATGCCAATGTCTGCCAAGCAATCGCAGAGGTTCACTTTCGGGAGTCGCATTAAGATCGCCCGCAAGCAGCGTTGGCACTAGCAGTTCCCGTTTCAGCAAGGTGTCAACGAACCGAGCTGACGCCAGGCGTTCTTCATCTGGCTTACGGTGATCGAAATGTGTTGCCAGAAATCGAATCGGTCCTGTCGGGGTTCGCACATCAACGTCCAGCACGCCGCGCTGTTCTCCGTTGTCGATGTTTGGTAACTGATGATTCTTCCGAACCCTTAAGGGGAATCGGCTAAGCACCGCGTTCCCATAGTCGCCTTCGCCAAGTTTGATATTTGGTCCGAACGCGAAGTGCATCCGGGTCAACTTCGCGAGCTTCTTTGCCTGATCGACATTGCCAGAACGCCTGGCAAACCGATCGACTTCCTGCAGAGCAACGATGTCTGGCTTGGTAGAGAGAATGACCTTCGCGATGCGTTCCAAATCCAGTTTCCCGTCAACACCCGCGCCGTGATGGATGTTGTAGCGGAGAACCCGGAGCGTCTTTTGATTGACCGCCCCGCTGTACTTGTTGAGCCATTCGACCAGTTTGCCTGGTTTGGTCGCCCCCAGCGATCGATCCTCTTCCTTTCCGTTCGCTTCGACGATGAAGGCAGGAATGGCATCAATCTTGAGTGGCTCGGCTTCTTCCTCAAACGCTTTGGCGTTGGTCACGTCGAGCTTCAAGATGACATACTCGCTGAGCGCTCGCTGCACGGTGTCCGTTGGCAGCGTTTGTTTTTCCATTAGCTGGCAAACAGCGCACCAGTCCGCCCGGGCGAAGATGAGCAGTGGCTTTCCAGAACTGGCGGACCTGGCTCTCGCTTCTGCGAGATCGGTCTCCCACGGCTCTGGCCCACTCTTGACTTCGCGGAAGATCTTTAGCCGTTGAGCAAACTCTTCATTCGAGATGACACCGTCAGCGTTGGTGTCCACGCGATTGACAATGGCGTCCAGCTTGCGGTCGCTAAGGCCACTGAGCTTCTCAGCGGCGTACTCCCGGAACTCGGCCGTTGTTCTAGTCTCAGGCTGCGTCGAAGTTTCTGTTTGAAACGCAAACACGCAGCAAGCCAAGGCGACAATCATTGGTTCGTCCTTCTTGGGTGAAAACTACTTCGGGAAGATTAAGTCAGTTTCGGAAGGAGTCGTTGTCGATCAGTTCACGACCAGCATTCGTCATCAGTGCGTTGAGGACCGCCGAGTCAATCGTCGTTTGAATGAAATGGACAGATCCGTCTCCCAGAAGTACCTGAAATCGCTCTCCAACTTTGCCAAGGCTGCCGACTGGGTCCTCGGTATCGACCTGTAACCCGCCAGGTTTCGTCCAGATCTCGGCTTTGTCAGCTCCCGCGACGACGGCAAGAATCGTCATGGATGTGCCATCAATACAGTCATCAATTCCAAACGAAGTCTTGCCGTCCTTAAACGGCGCGTTGTTGCCGAGAAGAACGTGGACGGAAGTCTTGCCCGCCTCAGTCACTCCCTTTGACTTGAAGACATCCGGCATTTTGGCGATGAGCTTCTTGTTGTGATCGCTGTCCCACGGCTCGTTCAATTTGAACTGCTGATACAGCTGCCCCTCTTCAACGAATGGTAGTAGATGCACCCGCCAACTGAGACCGGCCTTCCGACCATCTGTTGTACTGCCGTCTGCGGCTCCAAATGACCGGTAGACGTCGTGATGGTTGTGAAACGCAACCCCAATCTCCTTCATCTTTCCCATAAGCTTGTACTGCCTTGTGCGTTCTCTTTGTTGTCGAAACAAGGCACCAGCCATCCGAAACGACGGCTTTAGGTCTTCGACTAAGCTCGGCGGCCTTGCAACGGTATGCTGAAGGACCGATCCGTTACGTTCGATGTCTGTTGCGGCAAGCGTCTTGAGCACAGCTTGAGTCATGCCAGAGAACTCGTCGTCAATCAGTAGCATCCGGTTCACATCTACTTCGCTAATGTATGCCAGAACGCCGTTTGCCATTGCCCCAACAGATCGCGCTGACTTGCCATTCTTGAAGTGCATCCCCGTCTTCAGAATAGGTCGATCAGCCGAGCTAAGATTCATAACTCCTGTGAGATGGTTGACGTCTTTGAAACAAGCCGGAATCTCTGGCGGGAAGTCGGCGGTCGCGGCGGCATAGATTGCCGGCATGCCTTTTATGTCGAACACGCCGATGAGGTCCGCATCTTTGTTGGCTGACATCGTCCCGCGAAGGACACTGGTTGTTTTTCGCTTGGACATGATCCCCGGAAGCATGCTGGTTGGCGTTGCGACAACTGATTTATCGTCCGGGAACCAGACCGCGTAACCTTCGTGGTCGAAGTAGTCGTTTCCGTTGCCGCGTTTCTTTGTGGCTTCACCAAATGTGTCCGCTGCCATGTTCAGAACATGAGTCTGATTAATGGGTTTGGCAGACTGAACGATGAGCGTTGGATTCCGATCCGGGTTGCGCGACCGGCGTATGTCTCCGGCCAGGCCCACGACTTCGCCGCCGTTGTAGGTGAGCATTGCTTTGAGCTGATCGTCGTCGGTTTCTTTGCGGTTCACTTTGCGGACCGAGCCGTCGGCCATTGACACCCAGAAGCTATCGTCCACAGCTCCAACAGCGTCCCATGGATCTGTCTCACCAATCTCCAGACGACCTGGTTTCGTCCATTCGACGGCTGTGTCGGCTCCACCCCTAATGTGCATGATCGTATTGGATGAGCCATCAGTGATATCGCGAAATTGGATCTTCTGTCCAACCGGAAACGTGAGGTCCGAGATATGAAACGCGGTCTTGCCGTCTTCATCGACGCCGGGTGTCTTGAAGCAGTCTGGCATCTCAGCAATCAGTGGCTTGTTTGTGTCGCTGTCCCAGTCCTCGTCCATGTCGAACTTTTGATACAGCTCAAACTCTTCCATGTACGGCAAGATATGTACGCGCCAGCTTAGCTTCCCTTTCCCAGGTGGGATAAAGCCGGGGAACCGCTGATAGACGTCGTGGAAATTGTGCGCGGCCAGGGCGAGCTGCATGAGGTTGGTCCTGATCGCGCGAGATGTCTGGCCCGGTCGTCGGCCGCTTTGTGGCAGATCGATGCCATTCATCGCGGCGATGTTCCGCTCGCTAAACAGGATCGCAAATTGCTCGATGTCGGCGAGGTCCATGCCGAACTGTTCGGTAAACAGTGTCATGGTCTCGTCGAACTCGGTGCCTCTAAACGCAGTTGCGATTGCGGTTCGCCCAAACGGCGATTGAAGAACCTGTCGGGGCTTCGCAACGAACCCCGCTACAAACCGCGAATGGACATACGACAGATCGAACGGCTTCGTCGCTTGCGGAGCTTTGGCAGTTGGCCTGACCGGTCGACCGACGGGCTCTGAACCCAACAACGGAGCCCCGCTATTCAAAGCACAGGCGACTAGAAGACAAATAGCAGGAACACGCATGGTTCGTTCTCCAAGAAATGGGCGAATCATGTGTATACGGGAAGGCCGGCGGCTTTACAACTTTCCGGTGCCTCGCGCCGGCGAACCGGTGCTTCAAGCCTCAGCAAGCAGCCGTTCTTTCTTCGAACGACTCCACTTCTTTACTTCAGCCTCACGACGCAGTGCCGCCGATTGATCAGGAAGCGTTTCGGAATACACCATCTCAACCGGCAAGCGAGACCGCGTGTACTTCGCGCCTTTACCCGAGTTGTGCTTCTCAAACCGCGCATCGAGATCGACGCAGATTCCAGCGTAGAGACTGTCGTCCGAACACCGCGCCAGGTAGAAGTGCCATGGTTTTTCAGAGGTACTCATCAACGTGATTATCGGCATTCAAATCAGCTTTGATGCAGTCCCATTCATCCCATCGAGGCGACAGATGCGATGAGCCAGACCAGACGACTTCAGCCCCGTGGGCCGACTGAGACGTCGTGGACGAGGCAACGAGTCCCGTCAGTTCCAGCCGGTCCGGGGTTCGTTGCCTGGTCCACTACAAACTGAATTCCGACGCTGGCCGGCGGGGTGAAACGCAGGCCGTCAGCGGATTCGACTTAAGTACATTTCATATTCCCGAGGGGCGAAGTTCACGAGTTTCCCTTCCCGGAATTGGAGATAGATTCCGACTTCACCAACTGTGTAGTCGACGAATTCATCGTC
>JBGCDN010000206.1:0-3698 GCA_045105495.1 Planctomycetaceae bacterium | reverse complement strand
TGCATCCGAAAGGCCATTTCCTGCTGAGCGATGGTTGTTTGGATTTCCGGATCGCCAACGACTTCAGCATGTTGTTTGTTCAGATCGCTCACGAGATCAAGCATCTTCTTCCGGCTGGACCGATCGACGCCGTTTGGGTTGGACAGAAACAACACCGGATCGCCCGTTGGTTGGAACGCAACCCCCTGGTGCTTCGACGGGAGGAACCCGGATCCCCAAAGGCGACTGTAGAGTGCCTGGACGTTGCCGGTTCCACCCGTCCAAAATGCAGAACTGAGAACTACAAAGTCAGGAAGGTTGCGGTTCATCCTTCCCAGCCCATAGCTCAGCCACGCACCGAGACTCGCGTTGCCGGGGATCTCTGAACCGGTGCAGATCAGTGTCTTTCCGGGATCGTGGTTAATAGCGTCGGTGTGCATCGACCGGATGAAGCAAACATCGTCGACGACCTTCGACAGGTGCGGCAACAGTTCGCTCATGTAGATGCCATTGGAGCCCTGCCGTGCGAACTTAAACATCGACGGCGCGACAAGCTGCTGGCTGCCTTTGGTCATGGCCGTGACGCGTTGCCCATTGGTGACGCTCTTTGGCAGTGGCTCGCGAAACTGCTTTTGTAGTTCCGGCTTATAGTCAAACAAATCAATCTGACTCGGCGCGCCGGCCATGAAGAGGAAGATGACGCGTTTGGCTTTCGGTGCGAAGTGCGGACCCACCGCGTCAGTGCTTTCGCCCGCTTGGGCCTGTTGCAAAAGCGAACCGATCGCGGCTGCACCGAGGCCAACGCCAGACTGCTTAAGAAAACGTCGGCGTTGTTGTTGGGCGTTGAATTGCTGGATGTTCAACATGGTTTACTCGTGTGTTCGAGTTGTGTCGAGATTTAATAGCGAATGGACAAGCATGGTCCAAGCACAGAGTTCGGCTTGCTCGCCGGGACTGACTTCGCGTTTGGCGTGATTGCCGATCATGTCCGCCCTCAGCTTCTGGTCAGTTTGGTAGGTCGAACGAAAGTCGTTTAGCCCTTTGGTTAATCGCCGCAGAATTCCCGGTGTCGGCTCGTGAGACGTAACGGTTTCGAACGCCTCAGAAACTCGTTGCTCATCTGTAAGCGTGTCCTTCTCCAACAGCTTCCCGGCATAATGCATCGCCGCGCGGAAGTATTCTTGTTCGTTCATCAGCAGTAATGCCTGGAGCGGTGTGTTCGTTCGCTCACGCCGGGCAATGCAGGCTTCTCGGGTGGGGGCGTCGAAGATAGTCATCTGTGGTGGCGGGATGGCTCGCTTCCAGAAGGTGTAGATGCTGCGGCGATAGATCTTGTCTCCCGAGTCTGCCTTGTAGACGCGTGGGTAGGACGACGGCATCGCCACCAGTTCCCAGATGCCAGCCGGTTGCGGCGGCTTGACGCTGCGGCCGTGCATTTGCGGGTTCAATAGTCCTGTAACCGACAGCAGTTGATCGCGGATGACTTCTGCATCCAGCCGAAACCGAGAACCCCGCGCGAGAAGGCGATTGGCTGGGTCTGATGAATAGAGACCGCGATCTGCGATGGATCGTTGTTGGTACGTTTGCGACAACACAATGGAGCGCACCAGTTTCTTGATGTTCCACCCAGATTCAACGAAGCCGATTGCCAACTGATCCAGCAATTCCGGGTGGCTGGGGACCTCTCCCTGAGCACCCAGGTCAGCCGCTGTACTAACCAGTCCGACTCCGGAGAACTGTTGCCAGAACCGATTAGCTGCCACCCGAGCAGTGAGTGGGTTTGTCGGATCGATGAACCAATTTGCCAGATCCATGCGCGACTTGGTTTTGGTCGCCGACTTCATGGGCGGCAGGAAGTTGGGAGTGTTTCGTTCGACAAGATCACCGGGCGAATCGTACTGCCCTCGAACCATAATGTGCGTCGGTCGAACCTCTGCTCGTTCTCGCATCACCATAGCGGCTGGTATCTGCATGAGCAGTGCGTCGCGTTCTTTCGTCGCTTTGTCACGAGTCGCCTTGGCCGCGTTCAGGTCGGCTGTCAGTTGTTTGATTGCGTCCGACCTCTTCGCTTGCTGAGCAACTTTCAAAGCTCTGTCTGCCTGGCCAAATGCCTTGGTTGTTTCCTGCACTTTGGCATTCAGTTCTTCAAGTCGCGTCGTCTGGTCTGCCGTTGGCAAATCGATGTATGGCTTTTGGAGCCCACGTCTGAAATCAGTTCCTCGCCGTCCACCTGTTTCCGGGCCGCCATCAAAGTTGTTGAAGAACGCGTACAGTTGGTAGAAGTCCTTCTGCGTGATGGGATCGTACTTATGATCGTGACACGTCGCGCACTGGACAGTGAGTCCCATGAAGGCTGTGCCGACGGCGGTGACTCGGTCGATGACGTTTCGATGAAAACTCTCTTCCGGCAGCGCGGTGCCTCGATCGATGATCAAGTGCAGGCGATTGAAACCGGAGGCAATCAATTGGTCTGTGGTGGGTTGTTCGTAGAGATCGCCTGCCAGTTGTTGGGCAAGGAACTTGTCGTAAGGCAGATTGTTATTGAACGATCGGATGACCCAATCGCGATAGGGTGTCATGTCGCGATAGTGGTCGTGGTGCAGTCCGTTCGTGTCGGAGAAACGAACCAGGTCTAACCAGTAACGCGCCATGTGTTCGCCGTATTGCGGCTTGGCCAGTAGGCGATCCACGAGTTTGTCGTACGCGTCTGTTGAGGCGTCGTTGACGAACGTCTGAATCTCGTCGCGTGTTGGTGGGAGGCCGGTGAGATCAAACGAGACTCGTCGGATCAGAGTTCTCCTGGATGCTCGCGGAGACGGTTGAAGTCCTTCGCTTCGCAGCCGCGCCATCACAAAGTGATCAATGGCCTCACGCGTTGTTGCCGGGTCGTCTTTGGTCCGCTTCGGAGATGCAAATGACCAATGCTGTTCGTATTCAGCCCCCTGAGCAATCCAATTCTTGAGAGTCGTGACTTGTTCAGGCTTGAGTGGTTTGTGCAGATCCGGAGGAGGCATGATGACGTCCGGATCGTCGGATGTGATGCGTTCGAGCACGGCTTCGAGATCGGCTTCGCCAGCCACATCCAGTCGCGTATCGGCTTCTCGATGTTCTTCATCGGGACCGTGGCAGGCGATGCAATGGTTCGAAAGAATCGGCCTCACATCGCGGTTGAACGAAATGGAATCGTCCGCGAAGGCTGAACTCGCGAGAATGATAACGAGACACGCAAGTATTGGGCGAGACATAGTTGTGAGCATGGCGATGCGTTTGAAGTTGGAGGACCACTGGTTCACGAACTGCCAACCGCCTTGTAGTGGACGAGGCAACGAGTCCCGATTGCTCTTGTCAGCTTCTGGGACTCGTGGCCGCATCCACGACAAAATCAATGCTGCACGGCGATCGATCGCTGAACCGTTGCCCATAGTTTACTCCAGACAGCACCATGGCAAGAACCAAGATCTCGCCACTACTTAGCGGCAGTCGTATCTTTTGATCGTCTTCTCAGTCTTAAGACTGCTACACCGACCGCCAAACATACGGCGGCGGCAAAGACGGCGGTCAGAAACCAAGAGCTATCATCCGGAAACTCGGCCAGTGTCAGCCCGTCGCAAAAGTTTGTTACGTTGTCGCTCTCGGCCGCTCGCGCCGGGTCGAACGATTCTCCGTCCGTGTAATTGCCGCCGGTTCCGTACAGGCCGTCAGTGCCGGGAGAAATCAAT
>JBGCDN010000205.1:0-9110 GCA_045105495.1 Planctomycetaceae bacterium | reverse complement strand
CGGTTGGTGGTTTGTCCAGCGTGATGTAAGCGAACAGGTCGACGATTTCCTGTGGCTTCAGTTGCTTCTCAATCCCTTCAGGCATGAGCGACAAGTTGCTTTTGCTCATCTCGTCGATGCTATCGCGAGCGATCGTTTCCTGTTTGCCACCTTCGATTTTCAAGACAACTCGCTGAGGACTGTCTTCCACAAGCAGCCCGCTAATGACTTTGCCTTCGTCGGTCAGAACAGTCGTGGCCTGGTACGCACTGCCAATGACGAGACTTGGATCGAACACGTTCGACAGCAACTGTTCGAACGAGTTCCGTCCGTTCAGCGTGATGTCCGGACCAACTTCCTGGCCTTCGCCGTACATCTTGTGGCACTGACCGCATAGCTTCTTGAAGACCGGAACGCCTTTGTGCGGATCGCCCTTGGTTGTGCGAATCAATCGTCGCATGCGATTGATGAGTTGTTCGCGAGCTGGGTCACGTTCGGTTCGCAGCGAACCCCATTGCTTTGTGACGAGCTGTTTGAGTTCCTTGTCTGGGTTAGCGAACAGTTTGCGAACCTGTGTTGCGTTGAGATCGCTGGCCGAGACTCTCTTCGCATCGATGGCGGCGAGTAGCTCGCGGCTCCATGCGGTTCGACTGGTGAGCAATTCGATTGCTCTCGGTTTGACTTCCGCATCAAGTCGCGGATACGCAGCCAGGAGGTTCGGAGCAACCTCCGCGTCTGTGGTGCGGCCAAGGACATCGAGAACGCGGCCGCTGAATCCGGTTCCAACTTTGTTCTCTTCGACAAGTGCGATCGCTTCGCCGAGATCGTGTGTTCCCGCCTGAACCATCGCAGCCAGTGCGCGGAGTCGATAGTTTTCTCCAGCTTCGAACGACTTGAACCAAGTGGCTAGCCGCTCGCCTTCTTCCTTCCCGCCCAAGGAAGCCGCCGCGCAAAGGGCGTCGACTTCGAGGACCGATTTTGGCGTTTGGTCTATCGTTGCTCCAAACGCTGGCTTCAGCGATTTAAACAACTCAACCGCATCGCCCTTCTTGATTTGGCCTGTTTGAGCTCGCTCAGCGACCAGTTTGAACAAGTCACGTGCTTCAGATGTCTGCTTGTTGCCGACCATCGCCTTCACAAGCGCCGCAATCTGTTTCGGTCCGATCGACTTCTCAGCGAGAACCCGATCAACGACCCGCGGGAAGAACCCATCAGCCGTTGTGCCAAGATCGGCTTCCAATCGAGCGAGAAAACCAGTGGGGTCGGCACCGATGTGTGGATGCAAATTTTGCCACACGATTTTCGGAATGACTTCGTCGTTGCCTGCAGCGTTCAGGATGTCAAACAAACCTCTGACCTTGTCTGCACCTTCGATCTTGTTGATGGCGGCGACCGCCTGAAGGAGAACGCGAGGGTGCCTATCGTTGCAGAGTTCTTGAACCTTGTCGGAAATGTTCTTCGTGACATTGTCTATGTTGCCCGCAGTACGGACCCCCCACGCGCGAATTGCTGGGTTGTCGTGGTTCAGAAACAACATGTGGGACTCGGGCTTCATCTTTCCGCTTCCGGCCAGCGCCCATATCGCATGCATTTGCGATTTGCCACCCTCGGCCAATTGGTAGCTTAGGTCACGAGTTAGTCGGCCATCTGCGCGTTTTCTAGTCGACTCGGTCATGACCGCGGACTTACTCAGCGCGAGGCTGAGAAGCATGTCCGGCGTGGTCGCTTTCGTTTCGCCCGCCGCCAGTCGTTCTGCGAGTAACCGCTGCGCAATGTTCCGGAAGAACACATTTCCGCTTCGCAGACGCCTCATGAGCTCATCATCGCTTTCCTTCGCCAGGTCAAACTTCCCCGCGCGGGGAGCATCCTTGTAGCGAACGCGGTACAACCGGCCCTTCAATCGATCAATGCCTTCCGGATCGCGGTTCGCATCCTGATAGCAGTGGTACCTGTCGTACCAATCAAGAACCCAAAGGCATCCGTCCGGTCCTACCTTCTGCACGACGGGCATGAACCATGCATCGTTGGCTGATAGAAAATCGGCGTTCGGTTTGCCGAAGTAGCTGGAACCTTTGTCTTCAATCACATCAACGTTCACGCACGCGCCGTGGATGTTGCCCATCATCAGACGGTTGTTGTATTCGTCCGGATAGACATCACTGTCGAAGTACGTGATGCCGCAGTACGCCGCCTTCTGGTGTTTGTGCTTCACGATGGAAGGCAGTCGCCAGGTGAATGGCGGATACGGACCGCCCTGGCGGATGTAGTAACCGTTCTCTGCAATGTGCCACAGATGATCAATCACACACGCGCTGATGAACGCGTCGCCGACCGGGTTGAACGCGATGCCCCAGGGGTTACTGGTTCCTTCCGCGAAGATTTCGAACTCCCACGTCCGCGGGTTCACTCGAAACATCGCGCAGGTGAACTTGCGGCTGCTTTGGCCTTCTTTGTAGTTCGGGTTGTCTTTGCCGTAGCTGACGTCGCTGTAGTTGAAGACACCGTTCAGTCCGTAGAGATATCCGTCCGGTCCCCACGTCAGCGAGTTGGGAAGTTCGTGCGTGTCGGTTCGGCCGAATCCGGTGAGAACCGTTTTGGTGACATCCGCTTTGCCGTCGCCGTCTGTGTCCTGCATGAACAACAGGTCCGGTGAGTTCGCAACCCAGACTCCGCCCCAACCAACGGCGATTCCGGATGGAATGTTCAAGCCGTCGGCGAAGACAGTGAACTTGTCCATCTTGCCATCGTTGTCGGTGTCTTCCAGAACCTTCACGCGGTCGCGGCCCGGTCCCGGTGACTTCCGTGGATACTCAAGGCTCTCGGTAATCCACGCTCGACCGCGTTCGTCAAACGTCATGGCAACCGGGTTCACGATGTTTGGTTCGGAAGCCACGATCTCAACAGAGAACCCTTCCGGAACAGTCATCTTCTTCACCGCCTCTTCGGGCGACAAAGCAGGTCCCGGTGCTTTGGATTGGCCGTGGGGGATTTCCTGAGCCAACCCGGGAAGGCAGGCTGCGGTGGACAGAACGACGGCCAGCGGAATGAGCTTCAGCATATTTTGCTGCTCCAAAACACCTGTTTTACGTCATGAGGCCACGAAACTCGGCGACCGCACCGTGGATCGGCAAATTCTGCCGAAGCATGGTTTCGTCATTCCGGACTCGTGTTGCCTCAGAATTCTTAATGCCTTACACCGCGCTACACGCGGTGGTACCAACGACAGGGTACTTGCCCGGATTGATATGCGGAACCGTCGGAAAGGCTCACATTGAGGTTCGACTGTTCCGATTAGGAAAACTGCGCTGAATGACTTGCGCGGTATTTGCAACCGGAGATCACGGATGATCCAACTTCGAATGACACTGGCATTGTTGCTACTTTTGGGCGGCGTTTGTTCGGCTCAGAGTTCAAACGAGAGCCAAGTTCTGGTTTTCGGTGACGTATCGAAGCCCGGTTTGTACGTCGAACCTCAGGCGGCATCGGTTTCCAGCCTGATTGCTCGAGCGAACGGGCTATCCTGCAAAACGGCGAACGCTCGTATTATTCGCGTCGGCGAAAAAGGAGCCCAGGTTGTCTGGGCCGCTCATCTGTCTCAGGGCCAGCCATGCACAGAGAAACTCACGACCGGCGACATTCTTGTTGTCCACTCGCTGGATCGCATGGCCGGGCAAAAGCAGCCCCCAATGAATGTGGCTGTCATTAACAGCGAACTGCTTCCGTTGTTCGTCGACTTGGAACCCGGCGCAGGGGTGAAAGCCTCTGATGTCATGGCAGACAAAAACGTCAACCTCGCAGGTCGTCGGTTTGAAGTTGTTCGTACCAACCCGCAGGCCATACCGGTTCAACCCAACGTCGACGCCGTGCTAATGCACGGTGACCTGTTGATGGTCGGGCAAAAGCTCTCGACTTTGACCAGCTCGTCACAGATTCGAACCGTCAGTCAGGAAGTTCCTGGCCCTCCGGCGTTTCCTGGTCCGGGCAAGCTGTCAGTTCCTATGTCAGACTCGTCGATCCAGGGAGTGTCGCAGCAAACTGACGACACCGAACCTATTCCCGTCGAAGCCAACTACGGTGCGTTGCCGCCACTGCCGCCGACTCCGAACAACAACCAGATGAATCAGGGTTTCAACTCGCCGATGACTCCACAGGGAGTCACGCAGCCTCCAGTTCCAGCGAGTCCGGGTAACGTGACGGATCCACTTTCCATCGACCCATTTGCCAGCCCTTCCGGGAATAACATGATGCAACCGCCAGCCGGTATGCAGGCACCAGCTGGAATGCAGCCGCCACTGGCTAACCCAGGTATGCCCGGATACAACAACATGCAACCCGGTGTTCCCGGCATGACGAACCCTTACGGTACGCAAATGCCAAACAGCAGTGGCTCTGTAACAACATCGGGCTACCCTCAGACAGCAGATAATTCAGCAACAGAGACTGACGCTTCGGCCCTGCCGCTTCCGTCCGAACTGGATTCTGCCGCTGTCATCGACGATTCATCCAACGCCACCATGTGGTACGTCGCCGGTCTTGGTGCTGCCTTGCTGTTGGTTCTTGGTGCATGGGTTTACGGCAGCCGAGCTGTCGCAGAATCGCCGCAGATTGACAAAGCTCGCTACAAGCGGCCCGTGAGTGCTCGACATTCAGAGAAGATCAAGCACCCGCCAGTCTCTGCATCAATGCCTACAGCTTCTCCAGCGACAAGCCAACCTGCTGCGGCCAAGCCAGCCAAGCCAACAATCAAGTCGATCGCTTCCGCAGCAACACCGACCACACCAACGGCGCCAACCGCTCCTGTGGCTCAACCTGCTGCACCGCCGGTTCAGCCAATTCAACAATCAATGCCGCAGCAACCACAAGCTGCCCCAGTGGCCGCATCGGTTCCACAACCGGCAATGCCAACGCCTTCTGCACCTGTGCAGCAGACAGCTTACATGCCGCAGACTCAGACACCCGTGCAACAACCGATCGCGCCACCAGCGCGGCCGGTTCAGTCGGTTGCCGCCACCCCACGTCAGCCAGTGCAATCGTTTGAGTCGTTGTCGCTACCAGTCAGCCAAGCTCCACTGACGGCTCCAGCTCAAACAGCTGCTGTACCACCAGCGGCAGCAGAACCAATTCCAGTACCTGACACGTCCACCACGCAAGTGCTGGACGCGTTGATCAACAACTCCATTCCGATCACGGAACAGCCGGTGCAGTTGCCGGTTCATCTGGAATTCTACGGCGATTCAAGCGGTCCGAAACATCTCCGTTTCGACCCACCAGAAAACGCTTTGCGTGGACACCACCTTGGTGCTCGCGCGGGTGCGGGCCAAAAACAGACCACGAATACGGAAGCACAGCGCTACCAGTAACCCAGTCTGTTTCCTGCGTCCCAATCCCTACTCAGACATTTTGAACCCAAAGGCACGAACATGACTGCCTCAGTTGATTTTGGAAGCCACCGCATTCGAGTTCTGACGCTGGAAGGCGATCAGAATATCGTATCTCGGAGCTTTCGTTCGGTTTATTCCATTCTTCCTGACACGCAAGAACAACGTGCGATGCTGGGACGATTGGGGCTGCCGTTTGCTGTCTGTGAGAACCATCTTGCGGTTCTCGGTGACTACGCAGACGAATTGAGCTGCGTGAACTCGCTGCCACAGGTTCAGCTTTTCACCGACGGCCAGGTCACCGCGGCCGATCCCCCAGCTCGGCAGATTCTGAACACACTCATCGAATCGATGTTGCCCGCCGCGACCACACAAGGCGCCCAGTGCGCGGTGACGGCGCCGGGTCTGTTTCAAAGTGGAACCGGCTCTCCAGAGTTTCTCAACAAGCTTGTTGGACTCCGAGGCTACACGCCGGTCCCGGTCTCAGCCGGCCACGCAACGGTTCTTGCTGAAGGTTCTGCGACACGCTTCAGTGCCATCGGTATCGCCTTCGGTGCACAGTGCTGCGAAGTCGCGCTCGTCGGTCGCGGCAACCTGATTGATCGTCAACTCGTCGCGAAGGGTGGCGATTGGATGAATATCGAACTCGCGCGGCAGAGCGAACAGTACGTCTACGACCGTGAAGGACATTGCTACCTGGATATCGAATCTGTAGCGAAGTGGAAGGAAGCATCGTTCCGAACCCTGGACCGACGCGACAACGCCATGGAACATACGCTTGGCAATCTCTACTTGGAGATGCTGCAGGCAGTGGCGGCCACGATTCAAGAGATTGTTCGGCGGAACGCAATTCAGTCAGGACCGCTGCCAATTCTCTGCAGCGGCGGAGTTGCCTCGATCGACGGTTTCAGCGACGCGTTCCGGCATGCTCTTCGAACTACGAACCTCAGCGCAGAACAAGTCGGTTCCATGAAAATCGTTACGGACCCACTCTGTGCGGCTCGCGGAGGCTTGATTCAAGTCGCCCTCCAATCCGAAGCTCGCCGCGCCGCCTAACGAGAACTCTGAAACCTGTGTGCGGCGACTGACGAATCGGGCGTCGTACCTTTGGTTTCTGATTTCACTTAAGATCTTCTCTGGTTGATGTCACCAGAAGGAGATCTTGATGCTTGGAATCTCGCGCTGTGTTGTCCTGCTGTCATTGTTGTGTTTGGTATCGGCAGCGGCTGACAAACCGAACATTGTGTTGGTGATGGCCGACGATCAGGGCTGGGGAGACATGGCGTACAACGGTCACCCCGTCGTGCAGACACCCAACTTCGATGCGGCGGCCGCGACCGGACTGCGTTTCGATCGATTCTACGCCGCAGCCCCTGTGTGCTCACCAACTCGCGCGAGTGTTCTTACCGGGCGACATCCGAACCGCATGGGTGTCTTCAAGTGGGGCTACCCCATGCGTCCGCAGGAAGTCACGGTTGCAGAGGCACTGAAGGCAGAAGGCTTCGCGACGGGTCACTTTGGCAAGTGGCATCTTGGTTCTGTCCGAAACGGTAGCCCATCTCACCCGGGAGCATGCGGTTTCGATGAATGGTTGAGTGCTGAGAACTTCTACGACAATCGTTCCATTCTCAGCCGACGCGGAACGGCTGTGAAGACAGAAGGTGAGAGTTCAGCAGTCGCTGTCGATGCTGCTCTCGATTGGATGAAGACTGTTCAGACTGACGACCAACCGTTTCTCGCTGTCGTCTGGTTTGGTTCTCCTCATTTACCCCACAGAGCCATCCCGGAAGACAAGGCTCTTTACGCGGATCAACCGAAGAAGATGCAGGACTTCCTTGGCGAACTGACCGGCATGGACCGAGCGTTTGGGAAGCTACGCGATTCGCTGGACGAGATGGGAATTCGCGAGAACACAATTCTCTGGTACTGCAGCGACAACGGCGCGTTGCCGCGGGTTGGGTCAACGGGTGGGTTCCGTGGCCACAAAGGCAAAGTCTACGAAGGCGGGTTACTGGTTCCGGCCATCATCGAGTGGCCAGCGATGATCAAGAAACATCGCGTTTCGGATGCGCGTTGCAACACAAGTGACATCTTCCCCACGCTTATGGAAATTGTTGGAGCCAATCCAACCGATCACCCGCTGGATGGAGTGAGCCTCGTTTCGCTGATTAAGGGAGAACCATTCACTCGACCACAACCCATGGGGTTCTGGGACACGAAAGCAAAAGGCATCAAAACACCATCTGATCAATGGATGACAGAGCTATTCAACGCACAGCAGGCAGGCGGTGATCTCAAACCAAATCCAGAGAGCGTTCGTGCGGCAGAACTGCCTAACCCGAAGTTTGCCACAACCAATCATCCAGGACATGCCGCGATGATTGACGGCGACTGGAAACTACATCGGATCGAAGCGGCCAACGGTAGTGTTCGCTGGGAACTGTACGACTTGAAATCGGATGGCGAAGAGACCCAGAACCGACTCGACGAAAAACCAGCCGTTGTGGCTCAAATCAAACCACGATTGCAGGCCTGGCTAACTTCCGTCACGAACAGTCTCAACGGCGAAGACTACAAGAGGTAGGCGTTTCGTCGTCAACAAGCGAACCGGAAGCCTGTCGGAGCAAGCAATCAAACCAAAGCTCATTCAATCCGAAGACGGAACCACGCGCTGTTGGTGGTGCGGCGATGATCCATTGTATGTGGACTACCATGATCACGAATGGGGCGTCCCGGTTGACGATGACCAGCGTCTGTTCGAGAAAATTTGCCTGGAAGGATTTCAGTCAGGCCTCAGTTGGATCACCATTCTGAAGAAGCGAGAGAACTTTCGAAAAGCCTTCGCTTACTTCGATTTCCACAAGGTCGCCAGGTTCAACAAACGCAGCGTGGAACGGCTATTGAACGACGCCGGAATTGTTCGGCATCGCGGCAAAATCGAATCCACCATCAACAACGCGAAACAGGCGATTGAAATGGAGATTGAATTCGGGTCGCTGTCGAGCTTCTTTTGGAAGTACGCACCCAGCACAGAAACTCCGAAAGGCGAACTTCGATCGACCTGCGAAGAGTCGATTCTGCTGAGCAAAGATCTGAAGAAGCGTGGTTGGTCGTTTGTTGGTCCAACAACGGCCTACGCGTTCATGCAGGCGATGGGCATGGTGAACGATCACTTGCCTGGCTGCCATCACCACAAGGTGGTTCAGCAACTCCAGGAATGTTTCGAACCAGCATCTCAGCCGTAGCAAGCATCTCCGGCGACGCCCTGAGTTCCTCGCACAAAAAAAGCTCGGCATAAAGCCGAGCAAATTCTCATCCAAGTGCACCGAGCAACTGGTTCTCAAAAACCGCACTCGCGGCGAGATGCCAAGGCCGACACCATCCCAACGCCGTTTGCCGCACCCGATGCAACGGGAGTTGCCCCTATGAGGCGATTGCGACGTCTTTTTCCTGGGGTGAGTTTTCACCAACAGACTTTGAGAGCATCGGCGATGGGCCTGAGGTGCTTACAGTGTTGGCGAACTTCTTTTCTGTTTGCCACATTTTGAACGCAAAGACACCGGTGATGGCCAGGTGCAATACGACGTACACAATCATCGCCGGGCCGTGCAGATACACGACGGTGGCCAGCCAGATGGCAAGTAGCGTTGGGATCAGAATGGAGAGCCGAGGGATAATGCTCTTGGACATGTTCGCGAACGCCTTCTCAGATCGAAGTCGAGTGGTCTCAGATTTAAAAGCTTAGGTCAGAAT
>JBGCDN010000204.1:0-14881 GCA_045105495.1 Planctomycetaceae bacterium | reverse complement strand
CTACGAACTCGTCGAAGGAGAGACTGCAGATCACTTTGGCCCAAGGGTGATCTCCGGGCTGTCCGTGGAGCAGATTGAGCGTCAGCTTCGAGAGACAGCACATCACGATTGGCAAATTGAACGTTACAAATTCGCTGTGGCACAAGATATCGAATTCGCCCACGAGGATCCGGCGAGGCCACGTGTGGAAGAGTTTCGTAAAGCGACGGCCGATCTTTGGCCGAAGCCATTCGACGTGTTCGAAGTTGCTCGACGAGTAAGGAAGCTCACTCGGCATGAGACGGATTTTGATTCAGGCGACGTTGTGGCATGTCTTACCGCCGCTCGTTCCGGCCGCGGATTGCTGTGTCAGCACTTTTCGCGATTGTTTGGCTGCGTCTGTTCGGCTCGCGGCTACACCACTCGAGTTGTTTCGCTTAGCGAAGATGGCAACGTCTTCGATCATGCCATGTGCGAGATCTACCTTCCTGATTATGGCAGATGGGTCGTGATCGATACCGATTTCGGAGTTGCTTACAGACTTGATGGCAAGTGGTTGAATGCTGTCGAAGTTCAGCGGATCTGGAGACGACTTGCGTCGGAAAGTGAGTTCCAATCATCTACTCGACCCGTTGCGGAGAAGCAGGCCATGGTTCTTAGGCACTCTGGCCTTGAGATGGTCACGTTTGGAACAGTTGAATCCCAACTACGGAAAAAGCGGATGAACGAGAGTCGCACTGGGATGAACCTCGAGCTCTTCGAATATGTGTTCATCGCGATGCGGGATGACAATGTTGGCGTGGAGTATCCATTTGGGCATCCTGTAAAAGTGAAGCAGCTTTGCTTTGCTGCGGATGGTTCAGACGACTTTGTTCCAGCTTGTCCTGAAGCGGGATTCCCCGACTACGAGGATGTGTACTGGCACGTTGGTGCTTGTGGCATCCAGGTGACGGGCGTGTCGATGGAAAGTGGCCTTAGCAAGTTGAGTCTTGCGTTCTCAACAAGGACACCGCGCTTTGCCGAATTCGAATGCCGCGTTGGCGGAGGTGACTGGCGTAGCTGTGCTTCGACATTTGACTGGGTTTTGGAGTCGCAGCAGAACCGAATCGATGTGCGGTCCATCAATACATCTGGGGTCCGCGGTCCGGTCTCGACACTCCGCGTTCGTAAAGAACTGGCAGACTGAAGTAGCGTGCGCGAAACGCGACGCCTACTCGCCAACACATCCCGCCGCGCGAAGGGCGCGTTACGCCGTGATGATTGTCGCGCTGGCTTGGCCCATGTGTGTGACGTTCAGGTTCAGGAACGTCTTGTTGTCCGTCGCTAGAGGCTCACCGTTCACAACGTTTAGGTTGCAATCAGGGTCTGGCGTGTCGTAATTCAGAGTTGGAAGGATGATACCTTCAGCAAGCGACAGCAGAGATGCAGCGATCTCCATTGGGCCGCATCCTGAACCAGAGTTGCCTGTGTAGCTCTTGATAGCAGTGACTGGGACTTTGCTGCCAAGGTCTCCAAACACTTCGTGGATTGCCACTGCTTCAGATTTGTCGATTTGGCGGCAACCACAGCCATGAGCATTGATGTGTCCGATGTCTTCTGGCTTAAGTCCGGCTCGATCGAGAGCGATCTGCATGACTTTTGCCATTGCCTCGGTCATCTGCGGTTCGCCGGATTTGTCGAGAACACATGTGGCAGCCGTTGAGAGGATGTGTCCGTAAATCTTTGCGCCTCTGGCCTCGGCGTGAGCTTTCTCTTCGAGAAGGAATGACGCTGATCCTTCTGCGACAACTTCGCCGGCTCTGTTGAGTTCAAATGGGCGACATCGTTTTGTCGGGTCTTCCGGTTCTTCAGCGAGTTCCCACCACAATCGTGCGTGTGAAGATTTGACCGGGTGAACTCGAGTGCCTGTGGTTCCGGCGATCATCAAGTCAGCGGCGTTCCGTTCAATAATGCTAACCGCCTCGGCGATCGCCAGGTTACCGGATGCTTCATCGACGGTAATCGAGTTGTTCGGACCCCGCGCGTCGATGGCGATTCCGATGTGGCACGCGGGCATGTTGGGTAGATACCGAAGAAGCCAAAGCGGTTGCATAGCGGGCAAGCCATCTGCGCCCCATCGATCGAAGTCAAAGACTGCTTCGCCGTCTTCCATCTCAGCACAAGCACGGGCGCCATCTTTCAGGACTTCCGGCGGGCTGGACATTAGGTTGGCACCGAAGCTGATGCCGAGACGAGTGTGGTCGATGGAATCGAGATCGATACCAGATTGGTCTACTGCATCAATCGCACTTGCCGCGCCAAGCTGGATTTCTCGGCACATCACTTTCACCATCTTGCGAAGTGGTTTCAGTTGTGCTTTTCGTGCGGCTGATTCTGTGAAATCTGACACTTCGCCAGCAATGCTATCGGGAGAACCGATGGCATGGTGTTCCGGGAGCACGACCGGGGCGACGCCGCTTTGGCCGGTGCTTAGTTTTTCCCAGTATGCTTCAACGCCGAGTCCAAGGGGTGTCATCAACCCAAGTCCGGTGATGACAACTTTTCGATCGTTCGACATATGTTAACCCAGCTAGTCTTGGCCGTTGCGAATGAGTTGCGATGGAACCCGGTTCGTTTTCACGAACCCGCGCTAAACGGCAGCCTTTTGCAGCACCAAGCAGGCGTTGTGCCCGCCGAAGCCGAAGCTATTCTTCAGAATGCGATTCAGTTGAACCTCTCGTGCCTCGTTCGGCACGTAATCAAGATCGCAGCCTTCGTCCGGATTGTCGAGATTGATCGTCGGCGGAATCACACCGTTCTGCATAGCAAGAGCGCAGATTACAAATTCGACTCCGCCCGACGCTCCAAGTAGGTGCCCGAGCTGGCTCTTGGGGCTGCTGACCATCAGTTTTTGGCTGTGGCTACCGAACACGGACTTGATGGCTGCGGTTTCCGCTTTGTCACCCAATGGAGTACTTGTTCCATGGGCGTTGACGTAATCGATGTCGTCGGCGTTTACTCCCGCGTCATCAAGAGCACATTGCATTGCTCGACTGGCGCCTTTTCCTTCCGGGTCGGGCGTGGTCATGTGTGAGGCGTCTGCTGACATTCCATAGCCAGTCACTTCAGCAAGGATGTTTGCTCCACGAGATTTGGCGTGTTCCCATTCTTCGAGAACCAGAAGTCCGGCTCCTTCTGAGAGCACGAAGCCATCTCGATCACGATCCCATGGCCGACTTGCAGCTTCAGGTGCATCGTTCCGAGTGGAGAGAGCACTCATTCTTGCGAAGCCACTTAGACCCATTGGCGTGAGGGCTGCCTCACTTCCGCCTGTGATCATGACATCGGCGATATCATTCTGGATCAGCTTAAAAGCGTCCCCGATCGCGTTGGTTGCTGACGCACAAGCTGTTGCCACGGCGCTGTTGGGGCCTTTCAGTCCAAAGCGAACCGAAATGTTGCCGCTGGCCGCGTTGACCATCAACTTTGGGATCATGAACGGCGACACGCGTGATGGGCCGCGATCGAACAGCTTCGTATGCTGCTCTTCAATCTCGTGCAGACCGCCAATTCCGCTGCCGACAAGAACGCCGTGTCGATACGGGTCACCATGTGAGAGATCGATACCGGAGTACTCGATCGCTTTCTCGGCACCAACCAGAGCGAACTGACCAAACCGATCGAGTCGACGGACTTCACGGCCGTCGATATCGATGTGCTCGGTTGGGTCGAAGTCCGTTAGTTCGCCGCCGAAGCGAACTTTATAATCGCTACAGTCGAAACGGCGCACGGGACCAATGCCGCTCTTTCCAGCGCACAGTCGGTCCCAAAATCCGGCGATTCCGCACCCTAGAGAGGTGACGACAGAAATCCCCGTTACGGCAACTCGTCGGGTCATTGACTACGACTTTTCAGTGATGTAGTCGACGGCATCGCCGACGGTCTTGATTTTGTCGTAATCGTCGTCAGGAATTGTGATGTCGAATGCATCCTCAAATTCCATAACCATCTCAACGACGTCCAGCGAATCTGCCTTCAGGTCGTCAATGAACGAACTCTCTCGCGAGATTTCGTCCTGTGAGACACTCAACTGATCGGCAACGATGGTGAAAACTTTTTCGTCCACAGCCACGGTGGAACCTCCAAAAACTTCGTCTGATCTATTTTGAGTGGCTTCTAGAGGATTACCCTCATTGTAGAAACCACCTGCTTTACGCTTTGATGAACCGGCTTCAAACCCTGTTCAGCCCGCAGGTATATCGGCTTTCCGGTGCTCTGTAAACTCTGACAGACCGCCGTAAACCCCTTGGAAACCAGAAGTTTCCGAGTAACTGCGTGAGCGGAAAAGGCTTCCTATCTTCAATCAGATAGAACCGAAGCCAGCATTGGGCAAAGAACGCCTTCGCCCTGCGCAGATTCATGGTTACGAGTCGTTAATCGTGGTACAGGGAACTTTCCGTGCAATTCGCTTCATCAAGCCCTTCAAAACCTTACCCGGACCGATTTCGTAAAACTCTTCGACGCCGGATTCCAGCATCAATCGGATCGAATCTTCCCAGCGAACCGGGTTTAGAACTTGTCTCACCAGCAGATCTTTAATCTCTACCGGATCGTCGTGAGTTTTTGCATCCACATTCGAAACAACTGGGATCTTTGGAGCCGACACTTCGACGCTCGCAAGAACTTCGCCAACTTGTTCGTCAGCCGGTTTCATAATGTCCGTATGGAAGGCTCCTGCAACAGCCAGTTCGATTGCTCGACCACCAGCAGGATCGGCGAGTTCTACGGCCTTCGTAACGGCAGCTTTGTTTCCTGACACCACAAGGTTGCCCGGACAAAGGTAGTTTGCGATCGACAGTTGACCGACCGCTGATGCTTCGTCACAGATCGCCTGAACCTTTTCCGGTTCAAGTAACAGTATGCTTGCCATCCCTGAAGGCGTTGCTTCTGCTGCTGCTTGCATCGCTTCACCACGACGCTTCACAACCTTAAGTCCGTCTTCAAACGACATGGCTCCAGCGAAGACCAGCGACGTGTACTCGCCAAGACTTAGGCCAGCCGTCATTGCAACGTTTTGCAGCAACTCTGGCTGTTCCGCCTTCACTAACTCTAACGCGGCAAGGCTGGAGACGAACAATGCCGGTTGGCTGATATTAGTGGCGTCGAGTTCTTCTTTCGGGCCTTCGAAACAGAGCTTGGCGAGATCGAATCCAAGGATGTCAGCGGCTTGTTCGAACAAGGCTGCGGCCGCAGGGATCTTCTCAACGATTGTCTTCGCCATGCCAACGTGCTGTGCGCCTTGGCCGGGAAATAGGAATGCTGTCTTGGTCACGTCAACCTCGTATCACAATTATTGAATCGACGTTTCTTATAGCGTCGGATTGTTGTCTTGGTAAGGATCTGATCCGAAACTGGTTTTGCGGTATTGTCTGCGCCACTTGCGTCACGAAGACGACGGTTGGATTGTCAAGGTGGCCCAAACCAACTAATTGAGAACACAATCGATCCCATTACCGAGGCTTCGGGGTCGGGTACAGAGATCGCCTTCTCTGGCCCCGCTGAATTGTCTGCCGGGCCAGTCAATTCATTCTCTATGAGGCCGGGAAGCGATCGCGGGCTGCTGAGTGCCCGGCATCCTCTTCATTAGCAGGAGCTTCGTAAGGATTCTTCATCGTCATCTTGGACGGCCTGACCTGCTATCCGAGACGCTCATTGCTTTACGGAGAAGTTGCTTAAGACGCGAGACTCCGGTTGGCGAAAGCCCGTATTCGAGCTGCCCGCCTTTGCGTGGGTAGATGTGAAGCCACTGGAGTTCGAGGTCGGCCAGAACCTCAACTGGATCGGCACCTTCTTCCCCAAACCGAAAAGCCACAGTATGGGAAATAGAGTCCCAGTATCCAAGCTCTGCGAAATTTTGCGTGTTGGACAAGAAGTCACAGAATTCAGCAAAGACGTCGTCGCTAGTTACACTTGTCGCTTCCAGAATGTGGTGATCTCGAATGCTATCCAGTGTCACGCCAGCCGTATGTTTCTTGAGATCGCCTGCGATTCGAAAAGCGCACAGCGGCCTCGTCAACCTTTTATCGCCAAGCTGGAATGGAGGCAGCGAAGTGCTGTCAAGAAACACTTTCATCCGCACCAAGCCATCGTGGAAGCTTACAGTTTCGCCAGTAGGCGAAGCTGTTACCGCCCGCAGCTCTCCATCACACTTGATTTCAAGTCGTGCGGAACGGTCCGTCACGTTCAAAGCGCGTACGGTACACGTGAGTGCCTTGTCCTCCAGTGGCATCGGTTGATGCTCGTCATCCGACAGGTAGGAGGAATACCAGCAACCGCTACTGATACGCTCGTAGTGACCAGCTGCGTTTTTCTTGTCGACCAAAACCGTGTACGTCACTCGAGATTTTTGAGCGATCGCGAGCTCCGCGTCCTTAAGAATGGCGTAGCCACCAATCGTGGCAACAAGGATGCAAGAGACTGCAGTGAAGACTCGCTTGCGCAGGTCTGGTCCAGACTAATCTCAAGCCAGCACCTTGCGGCTTGGCTGCTACGCTGAGGTGGGAGTTTTTGCCAACTCGGCGGTGATCTTTGAGTTGATCTCTTTGCTCTTCAGTTCAGTCGCCATCTTCAGAGCGTTCTTAATTGAACGCTCGTCGCTGGATCCGTGGCAGATGATGCAAACGCCGTCGATGCCTAACAGGGGAGCCCCGCCAGTCTCGCTGTACTGCAGCTTTTGGCCAATCTTCTGGAAGACTTCCATTGCGGCAGCCTTCTCAGTGTCGAGTGCGCTGAGGATCTCGCCAGCGACCATCTTCACGAGGAACTCGGCCATGCCTTCGCTGACTTTAAGAACCACATTGCCGACAAAGCCTTCGCAGATCAAAACGTCTGCTTCGCCTTTGTACAGACCTCGGCCTTCGACATTGCCGACGTAGGATTCTTTGAGTGGGCTCTCGACAAGGAAGCTGTGGGTCTCTCTGTAGAGGTCGTTGCCCTTGCCGTCTTCGCTGCCGATGTTCATCAGGCCGATTTTTGGTGAATCAATGCCCAGGAACTCGCTTGCGTAAATGGCTCCCATGACGCCGTACTGATAAAGGTGTTCTGGTCTCGCAGCTGGGTTTGCTCCAACATCGACGAGAACCGCCTTGCCTTTAGCAGTTGGCAGAACGACTGCAATACCGGGTCGCTTAATGCCCTTGAGGAACAGCCTGGTTCTTAAGCCAGAAGCGACGACAGCACCTGTGTTGCCAGCACTGACGACAGCATCAACGTCTTTTGACGCCATCAACTGCCAGCAGACTGCGATCGAAGAGTTTGGCTTCTTTCGCAGTGCGTCAGTGGGCTTTTCGTCCATGCCAACAACTTGTGTGGCAGGAACGACGGTGATTTGATCGGTGGAATCGTGCTGATCAAGCAGCTGAGTTAGCTGAGCTTCATCACCGACCAGCGAAATGTGCAGGTCAGGGTTAGCTTTGATCGCCTCGATGGCACCAATAACATTGGGTTCAGGCGCATTGTCTCCGCCCATCCCATCCAGCGCGATCCGCATTACTGCACTAGTCCTCGGTGTCGACGACAGTTCGACCCATGTAGAAGCCGCAATTTGGGCAGGCAACATGCGTTGGCAGCGACGTGCCACACTGCGTGCAGTGAGCCAATTCGCGTGGCTTCACGCTATTATGGCTGCGGCGTTTACGGCCACGAGCCTTTGATTGTCTACGTTTTGGAACCGCCATGACTTCACCAAAGCCGCCAAAAGGCAGCAATTAGAGCTCGAAATGAGAAGCCGAGTATCGTGGCACAGCCTGTCTCAAGTGTCAAGCACGAGACCTGGGTTTGAGGCAGTGTTTGCCAGTCTATTCAGCGTGGTTGGGTAGCTATCGGTCGAATCGTTGAGTCTCGGTCGCTGAAAGGCCCTTTCGGGACGTCAATCGCCAATACTGCCAAGAAACGACACTATGGATGTAGGGTTGGATCCCAGCTAAGGACCGGGAGTAGTTGCCAATCATGCCCCTGAACAAGTCGCGGTGAGAGTGGTTCGTTTGGCTGCGAGGAACAGTCATTTCCAATTGACCACAGACAAGGCTGGCCATCGCGGACAGCATACTGCAGCGGTTGATGACCGTACGGATCCATCGGAACATCTGCGTCCAGCTCAGCGAGGTTCTTCGGCCACGAACCGCATTTTCTCCGAAACAACTCCAATCGAATCGCGACAATCGCTGCGTGACGTCTGGCATCGACGGTCTCCGGAAGAGTTGATCGTCGTCCAAAGCCGTATTCGAGCTGACATTGGGGTAACTCCTTCCAATTAGGAGACTCGGTCAGTCTTCTTGCGATGAACTCACGATTTGAAGGATCAACTTTCTCGATGGGAAGTGTCTGCAAATACTTGCGATGACGATCGAATTCGAGAAGTCGATCTCGTAGGGTTTTCCTGTCTGGGAAGAGGAGAATACCCAGCGGCATACTGAAACCGGCGAGGGCCTGTTCTGAAATGGTCACGGGTTTCAACAACCGCGCGTGCTGGTCGATAAGCGGAGTTGTATCGCGATTAATTCTAGTCGCGATTGCATCAATGGCCTCTCGGGTCAGCCAACCGTCCTGCGAGAAGAAATGGTCGAGTTTGTTTTCGATCCACTGCGTGTACGCAGCATCTGGCATTCGGAATGGTCTAAGGCCCTCGAGTATCGTGGCGACCTGCTCGAGTTCTGCGTTGGTCATCAGGTCCGGTTTGGCCAGAACGATTAACCCGATGTCCTTGCTGATCATCTCCAGGCTTTGATTCGCCCCCTTGGCTGCAAAGTCAAACGGGCCAAGTTGAGAATAGTGTTGACTTAGGTTTAGCATCGCCGTGATGTAAGTCAGAACCCGTGATGAGTCTTTGCGCGCGGCTGCTCCGAACAGTGCTTTGCGTAGGACCTGCCGCAGAATTTGCAGTTGGAAATCGACATCAGGCCGTGGCCAGACAACTGCGTACGAATTGTCGACGTCGACTTCGAACGATGCCGGGTAGATATAGCCAGGGCTCGCACGATCGGTTCCTTCTGTAACCAAGTCGATCGCCTTGCGATGCTTGCGTTCATAAGCCTCCAACTGTTTGCTGAGCGGTTCTTCCAGAGCTAGTGAAAGCTGGTTGAGCTCAGGGTCTTGGGTGAAGCTGCGTAGGGGCCGGTTGTCTTCAAAGTAGGTGTACTGGCTGATTGCTACTTCGTTTTGGAGCAGAGCCAACGCACGCTCGTACTTGGGCCACGCGCGATCTGATTGGGGGATGACATCGACTGCGGCGTTGACCTTATGAACCCAGTTAAACTGTTCGGCAGATTTGGTGAACCGGTACCGGCACCACAGCAAAATCCAGACGGTTGGAATGCCAAGAATGGCAATCAGCCACGCCTTGCGGAATAGCCTTTCTCCTCGCGACTGCCCGCTCAGCCCGAACCGGAACAGCAATCGAATTGGTACAAACAGGATTCTTGCTTTGCGCACGGCACTGTCCCAACGGGGTGTTGCTCTGCTCTATGTGACAGTTTGAGCGGTAAGTGGCCGCAGTTTGTCTTGGAATCTGTCCGAACGACTCAATCATGCTGCGATGAAACCATCGCAACACCACCACCACTGCGATAAGTGAAGCAGGCGGTCTCGGTTCAGTAGTGAGTTCAATCAGGACGGTTCCATCAGTCGCACTGATTAGCGTGCTGGTCGATTCCACTCAGGAGATGAGGGTTGGCTCGGGCCAGTTTTGCTTGGGTGCTTTTTTGTCGGGTCGTTGACGCAAGCGAGCCTGAGATGCCTCGATTGCCTCAACCAAACCCGGCTAACACTCCGTCGCTTTAAGTGAACGGCAATAGTCTGTGTCGCCGGCTGGAAGCAACCATTCTAAATGTGGACGGGCCAAACATGCGACGACGCCGTTTTCTCTCAAGCTCTCCTGCCAATCTTGCCATCGAATCACTTGAGCAACGCGCTCTGTTGTCAGCGACAACCAGCGTGATGAGAGGCGAGTCGATCCAGGATGCAATCGATGCTGCTCCTGAAGGTGGCACTGTTCGTGTTCAAGCAGGGGTCTACGACGAACACATCGTCATTAAAGACAAGAGCCTCAAGCTAATCGCGTTTGGCATCTACGAAGATATGTCTACTGATATGGCGACCGAGTTTGAGCACTTTCCAGGCGACATCGATGACATTCTTGGAAACGGTGTCAGCTTTCCGGACTTTGCAGAGGAGCGGTTTGTCGTTCTGTCTGGCCGGTCTCAGCTTGTGCCTTGTGACGGAGGGGGCGTTCCAGACTGTTTCGAAAGTGGTTACGCGTATGCGGATTTCCTTGATGCGCCCGAAGTTGGCGACGGCATTTATGTCGAGAACGTAGACTCACTGACTGTCTCTGGTTTTCTCGTTACGTTAGCAGCGGATGCTGGCATCAACGTTACGAACGTGGAAGATGTGAAACTCAATAACGTGATGACGATTGGCGCCGGTTACGGTGATGATTCAGGTGCGATACCAGAGGGGCACGGTCAAGGTATTCGAATCAACAACGTCACAAAGGCGCGGGCTCGATCTGTGTTCTCACTGATCAACTACACGGCATCTGGTATTCAAATTGACGAAACCAGGTCATTCATCGGGGATGAAATTGTTTCCGCCTATGGCGAGAGTGACGCACTAGCCGCGCGTCATAGTGAAATCACAATCAACAGCGGTGGCTTTGGATTCACGAATAGCAACGGAATATCGGTCACTGGAAGCAAGAAGCTGAATTTGACCGAAGTTCAAAGTTTCGCGAATGCTGGATCAGGCCTAGTGGTCGGAGCAGCCAATTCAGTGAACCTGGTCGAATCTTCCTTCAGTGAGAATGGTGAAGATGGAATTCAATTGGGTTTCGTCTCGACCGCAAAGCTGACTAGCGTGGTCGCTGAGAATAACGATGAGGACGGATTAGAACTCGAATCTGCTCGGAAACTCTACGTATTCGATAGCGACTTTAGTGACAACGGCGATGGGGCGACTTCTGGCGATCCCGGACCTGCTCAGGAGCACCATGGCCTCGAAATACGGAACGTCACAGAGTTGGTCCACATACGGAATACAGAAGCCAGCGGAAATGATGAAACCGGCTTGAGCCTTCAGACAGAGGGCGAATCATTAGAGCCACGGGTGGCCATTGTTGATTCTACCTTCGACAACAACCTCGCTGCCGGTATCCAATTAGACGAGGTTGGCGATGTCGTCCTCAACCGTGTCTCGGCCAACCAGAATACTGGTGACGGGTTCTACGCAAGCGACGTTCGAGATGTTTCCATAATGAGTTCCAGTTTTGGTCAAAACTTAAACGGAATCTATGTGGACGACGTAGGCGACGTGACCCTGAAACACGTTACGACGGAGGATAACACCGAGTCTGGCAGCCTGCTTGATGATCCTGCGAAGGTATTCATCAAATCGCTTGAATCAAATCAAAACGGCGGCTCAGGAATGCAAATCGAGTATCCCCAAGATGTCACCGTGAAAGCCCTGACCGCGATGGACAATGCCGGCGCTGGGTTGCTGATCGAATCGGGTCGGGATGTTGATCTGTCGGATTCTGAGTTCAGTGCGAATGAAGCTGGCCTTGTTTTGATCGACACTGATGACGTCTTGCTGGATCGAGTGCGAACGGACAGCAACAGCGATCGGGGAATCAATATTGAGGAAGCTGATGCTGCCGTCATCCGTGATTCTGAGACGAATGAAAATGGCGATGATGGTATTTTCGTCTGTGATGTCGTTAGCTTGAAAGTGGTTCGAGCGAACTCAACTGAAAACGTTGAAGATGGGATCTACATCGAAGACGTTCGAAAGACTGTGGTGAATCGATCGACGTTTGAGATGAATGGAATCGATGGCATCGCCGTTGAAGATTCCGGACGCGTAGTCATCGCCAACTCGATCTCTGCCATGAATGCCAACGACGGGGTTTATGCCAGCAATGTAGAACGGGTGTTCCTGAACGCGTCGCAGTTTTCCGACAATGGCGACGATGGTGCAGACATCAATGACGTTCTCAAGTTCACTCGACTGGGCTTTGATGCCTTCGGCAACGCTGACTTCGATTTGGAATGGGACTAACTCCACCGAGCCGACTCAGAAAGAGGATTTCCGAAATCGCTGTCCTCGATTTCAAATTCGTCGACAATATGTCGTGACGAGTTCTGTCAGGGACAGCGTAGATGGATTCACTGGACGTTTTTGAAGTTCTGGTACGGGAAAACGCGGGGATGCTTACCACATTCCTGCGGGCGTCCGTTTCGCCTGCGTCTGCGGCTGACGATATCTGGCAGGACACTATGGTGACCGCTTGGCGTCGCTGGGAAGACTACGACCGATCGCGCCCGTTTGGGGCATGGTTGCGTGGAATTGCTGCGAAGAATGTGCTGGCTTGGCACCGTCAACAGGCTCGCCAACACGTAATGTGCGACGAAGCGACGCTCGAATATTTCAGTCAGGCATTTAGCCGCGTTCATCATCTTCCCGGCGATACGTTCGACGACAAACTGGTCGCGCTGCGAGCGTGCATTGAGGCTTTGCCGGATGGATACCGCGAGACAATTCGGCTTCGCTATGAAGAGGAACTGATGCCAGCCGCCGTTGCCAAACGCACGGAAAAGAAAACGGAGACGGTCAAGAAACAACTCCAACGAGCCAGAGCGATGTTGCTTGAATGCATCAATCGCAAAATGGCCGAAGCCGCGCCGGTGTGAATTATGAGTGAACCTCGTGCCAATCAGCCGGGCGAACGCGACCTGCAGTTCATTGATGCATTGCTGGAACGGACTTTAGGTTCAGGGTCCGACAACGATGAAGCACGCATCGGGCAACTGATGACGATGCTTCGAGACGGATCAACGGTTGGGGCGGTCCAGACTCCGAGGAAGAGAAGTCGAACAGCGGTCTGGGGTTGGCTATCCGTTCCGCTGGTTGCCGCCATTGTTTTAGCGACATTTCTTATCACGATGCCGGGCAGTTCCACGCAGGCTGCGATTGCCGCCATCGACCGCAGCCTGGACGTCGCCCAGACAAGGTCGGACGTTCGTGAGTATCTGGTTACTGTGACAACTCGACGTCTTAACGGTGGCACTCGCGCTCGCAGTCATCAACTATTTGTTCGGCAAGATGACTTCGTTGTTCGAAGTGACGCATGGATTGGCAAAGGCGAAATCTGGGCAGGCGGTCGAGGTGAAGAACGCTGGCTCGTGCCTCGATTCGGGCCCATCTTTGTTGGCAAGTCCGGAGCTCTGCCTCGCAAGGCTGATGGCAGGGTTTTGGAAACACCGTTCCTATCGGTCGAACGAATTCTGGAACGCGCGAAACGGTTCTACGATCTCGACATCGAATCGTCTGTCGAAGTTCAGATTGGTGATAAGAAGCTTGTGTGCGATCGCATTATCGGTAAACGAACTCGATCGCCTCGCATTGTCATTCCAAGTGATGTAGAGATTCTAATCGATCCAAAAACCGGTTTCGCACGACGCGTCAGTCTGAAGTGGGATGAAGCGGACGACCAACGCTGGCTTGAAGCTGTTGCCGAAATGGTTCGCACAAGAGATGTGCCTGATGACTTCTTCCAACACACCGGCCATCACGACGGCACGCGTCGAGTTGTCGCGGAACCGTTCGCTACGGCGGTCAGATAAACAATCTCTATGCGGGCTACGGAAAGAAACGAGTGGCTCCTTCACAGCATTATCTTCGCGATGCAACAGATGCAGTGCTTGCCGGGAAGAAGGTCACGAAGGCCGCAACGAAGCCACTTGGCTGCTTCATCCACTACTCAACAGCAACGAAGCCCCCGCAGAAGCAGAATTTAGAATGATTCAACTCTTAATGCTCACGCTCGCGTTTTCGTTCCAATTGCCACAGGAGCGAGCCGGGTCGAAATATGATCCGAGCGAATCGGCTGGCAAGGTCGACGTCGTCCGGACGGAGTTCAAGTACGAAGGTCGCACGGTGCCGCTGAAGTTCTATCTTCCGGCGGGGAAGAAGAGTGCGGCGACCATTGTGCTAAGCCATGGTCTGGGTGGCACTCGTGAAGTTGGCAGTTATCTTGGAAACTACTGGGCCGGTCGTGGCTACGCAGTCGTTGCGATGCAGCATGCGGGTAGTGATGCGGACGTGATGAAGAACGCCCGTCGCGGACTGCAGAAGTTTCAGGCATTGAAGAAGGCCGCGAACGGGACAGCAGCGGTTGCCAGATACAAAGACGTTCGTAAAACATTGGATCATCTGACGGAACTCAACAAGAACGGGAAGTTCGCTGGTCAATTCGATTTGACGCGGGTTGGCATGAGTGGTCACTCGTTTGGAGCCATCACGACACAAGCTGTTAGTGGACAGGACTATGGTCCTCTTGGGCAAAGGTACACAGACAAACGCATCAAAGCGGCCCTTCCATTAAGCCCGAGTCCACCGAGGTTTGGTTTCAACGATTCGACATTCGGGAATGTGAGCATCCCATGGCTGCTCATGACGGGAACAGAAGACGACAGTCTCATTAGTCGCAACGTCGATCCGGAAAGTCGTCGCCAGGTTTTTCCAGCGTTGCCGAAGGCGGGCCATCACTACGAATTGTGCCTTGAGGGAGCAACACATTTCGCTTTCTCAGATCACAAGCGAGGGAGAGGTCGCAACCCAGCCCATCATCCGGCAATTCAAGCGATCAGCAGCGCGTTTTGGGATACCTATCTGTTGGATGACACGGCTGCGAAGACTTGGCTGAACGGCAAGGGGCCACGTAGTGTTTTGGCTCGAAAAGACGAGTGGCAACGGAAGTAGCTCCATCGGTGCAATGCCATGATCGCACATAGGAGTCAAACAAACTCGCTTATGGACGAGGTTGTGTGGAAACCATGTTGGGCCTGCGCGGCTGGTCTATAGCCTGCGT
>JBGCDN010000203.1:0-4432 GCA_045105495.1 Planctomycetaceae bacterium | reverse complement strand
TCCCAATGAAACGAATTCACTAAGCGCGCATCACCACCGTAGGTAACACTTCTGGCGTAAGCGGTAGGCGCCTGACCTACTTCCCGGAGCGGTTCTTTCGAGGCTTCTTATCGGCTTTCGGTTTCACACCCACGTATTGCTGCATTCGGCTGACGTAACCACCGTGACTGTACTCACATGCTTTCATCGCCTCGGTATACGGTTCGGTTCCGTCCCCAATCCAATCGATGATGTTGAAAATCTTGAGTGACGCGTAGGAACTCTCTCGCAGCAAGCCATTCCAACAATCCCGCGCCGCAGCCTTCTCTCCGGCGCGATAGAGAATCCAAGCGGCCATGATTCGAACGTGGTGCGAATCGTCCTGCAGTGAATTCCGCACGAGATCCAGATCGATCTCAATCTGATTCTGCATGTGGAATAATCCAACGATGCCCCAGTAACGCAGTCCGGGGTCATCTTCTGCCAACGCCTCAATGCATGCCGATCTGTCGGCCGTTTCAAAGTTCGACGACAAAGCAATCGCTGCCGCTTCTTGGTATCCCTTGATGTCGTACAACGTCGGATCACGAACGTAGTCGTAGATTGTCTTGCCAGCATCTTCGGCTCGTTTGACAACCTCGCTTTCCGGAAGGAGCCCGGAATCAAAGTGATCGAGCTGCCACTGGCCTAGTGCCGAAGACAAACGCTTCACCGCGGCTGCATACTTGGGGTCGTCGACCAAGTTGTGCACGTTGTCTGGATCAACCGAAGTGTCATACAGCTCATGCATTGGCTTGGTGCCGAAGAACCGACCGGTGATGGCGTTGGTCTTTCCATCCTTATGATGTTGCTCCCACGCCTGCGTCGCCTTCATCGTCCACAGATAACTCAAGTGTTGTCCCCACGGGGCGTAGGGCATGTAATTGCGAATGTAGAGAAACTTCGTGTCACGAATGGCTCGAACATTGTCGCAGCGTTCGTCCATCCGCGTCCGATAGCTCACGTGATAGTCGCGAGCCTGCTTTTCAGAACCAAGAAATACTTTGCCCTGCAAGTACTCAGGCGTCTCCGCACCACAGATCTTCAGCCACGTTTTCGTCATGTCGATGAAGCTAACAAGATCGTTGACCTTCGTCCCGGGTTTGCCTGGGCGAAGCTGCTTGAACTTCTCCGGAATTCGAATCACCAGCGGGCAGTGCGTTCCACTGTTGAACAGGAACCGCTTACTGCGGGCGATCACACCACCGTGGTCTGAGTTGTAAATGACGATAGTATTCTCAGTCAGACCGTTTGCTTCCAGCTGAGCAAGAGCCTTGCCGATATCGGCATCCATCTTCTTCACCTGATCGTGGTAGTGAGCGTAGTTTTGCCGGATGACATTGATGTCGGGATGGTATTCCGCCAACCGCACATCGCTCGGGCTATGAGTCGACTTATCGACATCGCCAAAAGCCTTCGACTCATGTGACTTCGTGCTATTGACAACCATGAAAAACGGCTGCGACCGCTTTAGCTTCTTCCAGTTCACCTTATTCGTATCCCAAGCTTCTTTGTCGTCACGGCCACCAATGTTGTAGTCCGTCTTCTTCGCGTTCCCTACGTAATAACCAGCGTCCTTCAGCAGGTCCGGGTAGTACTTGATGCGTTCGTGTGGGATTGGGTAACGACTTCGCATCGGGTGTGTGCCCATCGAAATCGAATGCACACCGGTAATCCACGTGCTGCGTGACGGAGCGCAAACAGGGGCGTTGGAATAGCAGTGCATGTACTGAAACCCCTCCGCCGCCAACGCGTCAATGTTGGGTGTTTCGGCGTAGGGGTTGCCGTAGCAGCCGACCCAATTCACATTGTTGTCTTCGCTGGTAAGCCACAGAATATTCGGCTTATCTGCCGCGGTTGCGATTCCACAGAACAGCGAAACAAGCAATACGATACTCTTCATGATGCGTCTTCGATTCACAAACTTCAGGGATGCACTCTCGTCAGTATATCGAAGAACGCTCAAGAGTTGTTCTATGCCTTGAAACTGCTGTCGAGATTCCCTGTGGTCGCTTTAGAAGATGCCTAAGATGCGAGCTCGGAAGTTCACACTGCTTGATCGCTGTTTGAGACACTCACATGAAACAGATTCTGATCGTCTTCATCTCTGCCATTCTCCTGGCATCACAGGCAGCGGCAGAAGACATGCCGGACATCGTCGTTTATCTCGCCGACGACCTCTCGACAGCCGACCTTGCCGTGTATGGCGGATCAGACATCGCAACACCAGCCATCAGCCAACTTGCGAAAGACGGACTCACGTTCAACAGAGCGTTCGTAGCAAGCCCATCGTGCGCTCCCAGTCGAGCTGCGTTTCTTACCGGCCTGATGCCCGCCCGAAACGGAGCCGAAGAGAACCACAGCTACCCGCGCGACAATGTGCTGCGGCTCCCACAGGTCCTCAACAAGCTCGGCTATCAAACGGCTGCCTTCGGGAAAGTCGCCCATTTGAAGAGCGCACCGAGCTATCGTTTTGAGATTCATGATCGTAAAAGCAACATCCCGGACGTTCGCCAATCTGTGAAGACGTTTCTCGAATCGAGAACCGACACGCGACCACTCGCGCTATTCGTTGGTGTCTCCGATCCGCACGTCCCATGGCCAGCGGAATCGACTGTTGATCCGGCAACTCTGAAAATGCCACCACTGTTACTCGATACACCCCGCACGCGTTTCCAACGTGCACGGTATCTGCAGGAAGTCAAGAATCTCGACGCTTACCTTGCGGAACTACGCACGCTTACAAAGAAGCATCTTTCGAAAGACCAACTATTTGTCTTCTCAAGCGACCACGGAGCTCAGTTTCCATTCGGCAAATGGACGTTGTACGACGAAGGCATCAATGTCCCTCTCATCGTTGCTCAGTCCGGCAAAATCCAATCAGCAACTCGAACTGACGCGATGGTCAGTTGGATCGACATCATGCCAACGCTGATCGACGTGGCCGGTGGCGAAGTCCCGCCGAATCTTGATGGTCGTTCTTTTGCCAAAGTGCTCCGCAGTGAAACCGCTTCTCATCGAAAACGAATCTTCACAACCCACAGCGGCGACAAGACGATGAACGTCTACCTAAGTCGTTCCATCCGAACGGATCGGTTCAAACTGATCTGGAACCCGCACCCTGAGTTCGCCTTTACAACTCACATTGACGTACTGCTTCGCAAGTCATCCGGCGACTACTTCAAACAATGGACCGACCAAGCCACGACAAACCCACGCGCCGCAACGCTTGTGGGAAGGCATCATAAGCGCCCCGAGTATGAACTGTTTGACGTGAACACGGACCCTAAAGAACTGAACAACCTTGCTGGTAAGCCAGAGCTTGCTGACGTTCAGAAGCGTCTCACCACTGAGTTAAACGAGTGGATTACAGAGCAGGGCGATGAACTGACAATCTTCCACGAGCCCAAACTGCTGGCCGCACCCATGACCTGGAAGCCGCGGCCCAAAGTCTGGATCTACACAGACATGAGCGACAGCACGATTCCCGGACCAAACCACCGAGGCACCATCAACGATCCCGACGACATCTCAGCGATGGCTGGCTACTTGCTAATGGCCAACATGTTCGACACGCGCGGCATTGTGGTCACCAGCACGAATCGCCCAGATCACAAATCGACACCGAACCAAGCTGACTGGGCAAACAAGTTCTTCGGCGTACCCTATCGTGCCGAAGTCGCCGCGCGGAACAAGGCGTTTGGTGGTGGCTATCCCGCCAACATCAAGTTCACACAGTCCTGCATTAAGGAGACCGCAGAACGATTCAATCCGGCCACCAACTATCGCTCGCTGAAGAAGTACTCCACCGTTCGTGCACTACGCGATGAAGCCGCTGGATTGCGTCGAGGCGAACTGATGAATGTGTTGTGTTGGGGCTCGCTGACGGAATCGGCAGTCCTTGTCAAACACTGTGTCGACTCGAAGCGATCCAACCTCTTAAAGAAGCTTCGGTTCATTGCCCACTGGACAAGTTCTTCACTACACATGGGTTCGGAAGAACATCCGGAGACTGTTCCCAACTGCAGCGAAGACGCCGCCGCCTGTGCGTATCTCAAGAAAATGGCTCTCGCCGGAAAGATCACCTACCACGAATGTGGAGCCATCGGCCAGCACGGCATCGTCGGCGGTGCGCCCAAAGGGGCGGAGTATTACGATCAGTTCAAAGCCAGCCGCCTCGGCAGGATATTCGCGGAAGGCAAGTTCGTCCGCGGCCACGTTGATCATTCCGATTCAGCAACCTACTGGACGCTACTCGGAACCTGGGGCGTCAGCTTGAACGACATCGCTGCAACCGGCACCAACCCAACCGCCACAGAACGCGCGAACGAAGCGAAGTTTCGAGACGCATCAAAGCGCATTCACGACGAACTCCTTCGCAGATCTCAACTGAACTAAGCGGTTCTCGCAGTCC
>JBGCDN010000202.1:0-22274 GCA_045105495.1 Planctomycetaceae bacterium | reverse complement strand
TACTACCCGAACTTCCACGATCCAGAACTGAGCGAAGCGTTCGTCAAGGTTCTCGATCACAACGGCGTCCACGTACGCATTCCGCAATCGCAAACAGCATCCGGCATGGCAATGGTCGCCGTCGGAGATCTGCGCGGAGCGTGACGGGTAGCTCGGGAGAATCTGAGGAACCTGGTAGAACCGGCCCGCGAGGGAATTCCAATAGTCTGCACAGAACCATCAGCAGCGGTTTGTCTGAAGCAGGAATACCCAAAGCTTCTCGACACCGAAGATGCCCATATAGTCGCCCGGCAAACCGTCGAAGCTGGAGAGTACCTGGCGAACCTGCACGCAGAAGGTGCGATGCGAACAGACCTTGCTCCGCTGGATGTGGACGTTGCCTACCACACGCCTTGCCACTTGCGCTCGCTGAACTCTGGCACACCACTCCAGCAATTGATGCAGCTCATTCCTACGGTTCGGGTTCATACCATCGAGAAAGGTTGCTCCGGTATGGCGGGTATCTATGGCCTGCAAAAACGGAACTTCGAAACGTCAGTCGAGATGGGCCGGGAACTCATGGAGACCATCGACGAAGGAAACTTTCTAACGGCCACCAGCGAATGCAGTGCCTGCCGAATGCAAATTGCTCAGGGAACAACCAAGCCAACAATCCACCCGTTGAAACTGCTGGCGTACGCCTACGGATTGATGCCCGAGCTTGAATCGGTAATCAATGCGAAACAGGAAGGACTCATCAAGACATGAACGTCCGCGTTCAATTATTCGCCGCCGCCCGCGACCGCGCCGGGACAGACACTGCAGAATTGACACTGAGCGATTCCGCCACAGCCAGCGATCTGCGCGAGGCGCTCGTGGTCGCGTACCCCGACTTAGAACCGATTGCGTCGCACTTGCTTCTTGCCATCGATGACAATTACGCCACCGACGAAACACTGATCACACCATCATCCAGACTCGCCTGCTTCCCCCCCGTCAGCGGTGGATAGGCAGGCCGTTTGGTCGAACCTCCGGTCACCGACGTCCCTCGAAACCCGGAAGGTGGGTTGTTGTTTGTAGAGCGGTCAATCGGGTACCATCAGGCAACCACAGATGACGGAAGCAAGCCATGAGTGCATCAATTCTGCTGATCGAAGACGACCGAGACATCTCAACAACGGTTCAAGCTGCACTCCGGTCGGCTGGATTCGATGTTCGAGCTGCCAACAACGGTGTCGATGGGAAGAAGCTGCTGGCCGAGCAGCGGCCTGACCTGGTTGTGACCGACATGATGATGCCCAAGATGGGCGGGTTCCCAATTCTTGAACACCTCAAAGAGATGAAGAACCCACCAAAGGTCATCATGATTACCGCGAACGAAGGCGGTCGACACAAAGCGTACGCCGAGATGTTGGGCGTCGTCGATTACCTTCGAAAACCGTTTGCAATGGATGCCTTGGTCGATTCCGTAAAGCGAGCCCTCGCAGCGCCAACTGCCGACGAGAAGGCAAAGTAGCTCGTGTCAGCGGACAAAGAAGAATTCTTCGACGCACAGGCGACGGGAGAACGCATCGCCGAAGAGCTTGCGATTCCGTCCAAGCGAGTTCACGCTGCGATCGAACTACTACTGGCGGGCGACACGCTTCCGTTTATTGCTCGATATCGAAAAGAAGCAACCGGAAACCTGGACGAACGCCAACTTCGCGTTATCGAAGACCGACTTCACGAAGCGAGGGAACTGGCGGATCGTAAGAAGACAATTCTTCGAACGATCGACGAACAGGGAAAACTAACCGACGCTCTCAGGTCACAAATCGTTTCCTGTCATGAACGCAGTGTCCTTGAAGAAATCTATCTACCGTATCGCCCCAAGCGAAGAACCCGCGCGACGATTGCTGAAGAACAGGGGCTTGGCCCGTTAGCCGACTTGATGCTGGAACCGACGCACTCAGCATCACGGACAAATCTGATATCACCATTTCTCAATGCTGATCTTGGTGTCCCGGATACCGAAACCGCTCTGAAGGGTGCGTGCGACATCCTCGCCTATCGCTGGTCCGAAGATCAGCAGGCGCGCGGGTTTGTGTTCGAACAGCTTCGTCGTGGCCAACTGGTTTCCAAAGTGAGACGCGGGAAGAAGGACGACGACAGCCGCTTCCGCGAGTGGTTCGATTCACAACAACGCGTCAAAGGAATTCCATCGCACCGATTCCTCGCAATGAAACGAGGAGAAAGCGAAGGCGTGTTGCGTCTGTCTCTCGTTTCAGATGCCGACTATGCGATCCGTTGGCTTAGGCGGCACCTGATTCCAGAACCCTCTCCGGTTTTCGCCGATGTACTGCGAGACACGGTCGATGATTGTTGGAAGCGACTACTGCAACCGGCTGGCGAGTCGCTTGTCATGTCCGAAATGAAAGTAGCTGCGGACATCGAAGCCGTCAGTGTCTTCGGCAAGAATCTTCGCGACCTGCTGCTGGCTGCACCGGCTGGTGCGAAAGTGACCATGGCCATCGACCCGGGTTTTCGAACCGGATGCAAAGTAGCTGTCGTGGATGCGACTGGTTCGTTCGTCGATACCGCAACCATCTACCCAACGGCTCCACGAAACGACATAGACGGCGCCAGTTCAACAGTGCTTGGACTGATTCAAAAGCACACTGTCGAACTGATTGCGATCGGAAACGGTACGGCTTCGCGTGAAACGGATGCGTTTGTTTCTGAGCTGCTGAAGACCCACCAACTGAAAGTCACGAAAGCCATCGTTAGTGAAAGCGGTGCTTCAATCTATTCTGCCAGCGAGCTTGCTGGTGAAGAGTATCCGGATTTGGACGTCACCGTGCGAGGCGCCATCTCAATCGCGCACAGGCTGCAGGATCCATTGGCCGAGCTGGTAAAACTGGACCCAAAGTCAATCGGAGTAGGGCAGTACCAACACGACGTCGATCAAAAGTTACTTAGCCGAGAGCTGGAACGTGAGGTGCTTTCTTGCGTGAATTCGGTCGGTGTCGAATTGAACCAGGCCAGCGCGTCGTTGTTGTCTTACGTTGCGGGTATTGGTCCGAAACTGGCTTCCAGTATTGTGTCGCACCGTGACGAAAATGGCCCCTTTCGAAATCGACTTGAATTGATGCAAGTACCTCGACTGGGGCAGAAGGTCTTCAAGCAAGCCGCAGGATTTCTACGCGTTGGTAGTTCGGACAATCCGCTGGACCGAACTGCGGTCCATCCCGAGAGCTACTACATTGTTGAACGGATGGCCGAATCAGCATCGGAACCAATCGACCGACTGCTCGGCCGAGCGGACGTTGCCAAACTGGTGAAGCCAAGTCAGTTTGTCGACGAGAAAACGGGTGTCGCCACAATCACTGACATCCTGATTGAATTGGCTCGCCCGGGCCGCGATCCACGCCAGCAGTTCCGAACGGCAAAGTTTCGCGAAGGCATTAACGAGCTACAGGACCTCGAACCAGGAATGAAGCTGGAAGGCGTCGTCACAAACGTCACAAAGTTTGGAGCGTTCGTCGATGTTGGTGTGCATCAGGATGGGCTGGTTCACATCTCTCAGCTGGCAGATCGGTTCGTTGACGATCCCTCAAAAGTCGTTTCAGTCGGGCAAGTTGTGCGAACGACTGTGCTGGAAGTGGACGTCGCTCGCAAGCGAATCAGCCTGTCGATGAAGTCATCGCCGTAAGAGTTGAACGCCAAGTCATCGTATTCTCCCAACGTCGCGCGCGAAGCGTTTGCTGACCTGCGCGGGTGGTTGGATAAATCTGAAGACCCCGATCGATCAGGTCGATGCCCCAAATAGGAGGTCGGTCGGTGCGACATTGCTTCGCGCACGTAGCAAAATCTAAGTCACCGACCATTCGTGAAGCGTTGCCTTCGCTTCACCGGGCTTGTTTTGAACCGGCTTTCTTCAATTAGCGGACCGGGGTTTTGATGACTCTGTTTTGCTAACAAAGAAGTCACGAAGCTGAGTGAACGGAGTCAACCAGTGTTTCGATACGCATTTCTCTGCCTTGTCGCATCCGCCTCGGCGATTGCCAGCGATTCCAATCGCATCGCCCCTTATGACCGAGTCTTTGAGGGACTCAAGCCCATCTCTTCGGTCACAGCCGACATTAGGGCAAGCGAAGGCGCGGTGCCGGAACGGACGCTGATTCCGACTAATCAGCCGCTACCAGAGCGGTACCTCGGACTGACTTACTGCTGGGCTGCAACCGGAGTGGCTTACGAACCACTTGTATTCGAGGAATACAATTTGGAGCGTCATGGCCATACAGTTGGATGCCTTCAGCCCGCCGTTTCCGGAGCTCACTTCCTTGGCTCTGTAGCAACGCTGCCACTCACGGCCGCGTTTTGTCATGACCGCGAATACGAGCTTGGTCACATCCGACCTGGCAGTTGTGCACCGTTCGTCGTTTTGTTTGACGGCAAGAAGCTTGGGGCCGCAGCATGTACGGCGGCCTTCTTACTCATTCCGTAACGAAGCAGAGACCAAACTCAGCGAACTCGAACTCGAACTCAGCACATCGCCGAGTTCAAGACCGACCGAGACCGAGCTTGGTTTGGTGTTACTCCGAGCCCTTACCCAGCTTGTAGGCTGCGGCTTGTGCTTGTCGACTGTAGTCGATCGACTCTCCAAGAATCCGTGCCGCTTCCTGGTCGGCATGGAATCCCTTCGAGTTCTCGCTGCTGATGTAATCGAGACGCCACATTGCTTTCCGCTGCATGGATCGAATCGGCTTCAAATCTTCCTCTGACGCTCCAACTTTTTGAGCCGCAAGAATAGCGTCGAGCATATCAGTCATTGCCGTGGCTGCCCGTTCCATGAGAGCTCGGGTACGGTCCTGAATGATGTTGACTCGGTCCAGCAATTCCTGTTCGGGAACGTTGTGACAAGTCTGGCATGCCCGGTTGATATTTAGCATTGGGCTACGAACCCAGTGGCTGCTGACCTTCGTGGCTCCCTGTTTTTCGTAAGGCATGTGGCAGTCGCTACAACTCACGCCAGCGCGAGCGTGAATACCCTGGCTCCAAAGTTCGAACTCTGGGTGCTGAGCCTTGTAGACCTTGGTTCCCGTTTCTTTATGAGCGTAGTCGTAGAACTCGCCACCGTCCGGGAATGTTGTCGTATCCCATTCCTTTTCCAGGTCCTCCATCTTCAGGCCGTTGCTCCAAGGGAACGTCAGCGTCATTTTGTTCGCACAGTAGTACTCAACATGACACTGAGCACAAACGAATGATCGCATTTCCTGACGGGAAGCCAGCGTGTTCGGGTCGTAGTCTTCCTTCGAACCAGAGTCGCGCCATTTCTGGATGCTGGGAAGATGAACCACCGGATCGTTGCTCTTTGCCAACTTCGCGATGCCTTCAATGAAGCCCGGACGCGTTACTCGAATATTCATTGTGTTTGGATCATGACAGTCGACACAAGACACCGGATGAGCAGACCCAATGTGCGGATCCTGACCAGCAAGCGCCATGGTGTCAGGAGTCTTCAGTAGTTCGGCGTGAACTTCTTCGTACTTCTTGGTGCTCAGTTCTCGAAAGCCTGCCATGACTGCTTTCAGGTTGAAGTCTCCATTCATCGAGGCGTCGGTTACTTCTTCGCCCAGTTTACCGAGACCGATCCGGCGATAGGTCGGGATGATTGATGCGTGGCAATGAAGACACGCACCAGCCTGCTGAACGTCAGTCACACGTTTCGTGACTTCCTGGTCAAACAACATGTGACTATGCCCGCGTGCTTCACGGTAGTCGATGGCAAAGGCATAGCCGGTGTAGAGCCTCTTCAGCCACGGTTGTTGTTCGAGCTTGCTGGGAGCAAGCGCGTGGTTGCCACCGTATTCGGTTCGACTTGAATCGACTGTCTTCAGATAGCCTTCGTATTGAAGTGGGAAGTTTCGGCCCCACGGTTCGGGATCCGCACTAGATTCACTCACCTCAACCAGCTTCACAAACGGACTACGCGCTTCTTGCTTGCGTTCAAAAATATTGATCAACAGTGCCACTACGCCAAATGTGGCAAAGCCAATAAGGGCCGTCAGCATGATGAGCCAACCGAAACCACGTTTCTTAGCCGTTGTCATTTTCAATATCCGCAAGTCGAGAGTCGTTGTAATCTGTCACAGTCGTTCGCTAATCGCGAAAAGCATGACCGACATCAGCGTGGCAATGCACGCAGGAAAGGGTCTCAAACTTCTCGTCCGGTGGGAGCAGAGAGTGGACCGAGTCTTTGTGGCAACTGACGCAAGTCGACTGTGTCACTCGCGCGTTGCGGGGCTTGATTTTTATTGGTTCGTCAAAGTTCTGCAGAGTGAATGCCAATGAGTGGAAGAAGCCGTTGTCTGCTTTCGTCACCCACTTGCCGATACTGTCGTGTGGCAGATGACAGTCGTTGCAGACAGCCACGTGATGGTGACTGCTCTTCTGCCATGAATCCATGTGATCTTGCATCACATGACAATTCACACAGCTTTCCGGGTTGTTGCTGAGGTAGCTTGCCCCTTTGCCATACCCGAAAGTGAAGGCACTTAGTCCGGCAAAGATTCCAAACAATGCTGCCACGCCGATCAGCCATGTTCGTAGTCGCACTGGCTGTTTTTGTGCATCGCCTGCACCAGACGGAACCTCAGGTTCTTTAGTGACCGAGTCGTCGTTTTCGCTCATAAACCAGAAACTTCCAGCGAAGCCAATTTAGAAAGTGCCGTTGAAACCGTTTGCAACCAAACCGAGTCTCACGGAGCCGGACCTTCTGGGTTACTCGACTGGACTACAAGGCGTGATCGAAGGAAAGAATCAGAAGGGGCGAAAACACGCACGTGCGGTAAGGCCGCTCACCTGAGTCTGTGGCAAGCACTGCTGGTCAACGGGATTAAAGCGTGACCAGATGGCACACTGTGCGAATGGGGCACAGCCGTGAAAGACCTTGCACTGTTCGAAGCGAGGCTCAAGTGAGTGAGTCAGGAGCAGATGCCGAGCCGGACTTGGCGGCGTCTTCGAATGGCGCCGTCGGTTCCGCAGGCGCGGCGTCCACGGGCGCATTCGGTTTCTGAGGCGCTGGAGGAGAACCAGAACCAGCTGCGCCTCCACTGTTCAGGTTAACCATGGCACCTTTGACTGAAACGCCGGATGCATCGATGACCACGAAGTTGCCACCGACCTTTAACGTAAGACTCGCGCCAGCATCGATAACGACGTTTGTGCCCGCTTTGAAGACAATGTCCTGGCTCGCATCGATTCCAGCATTCGCTCCACTCTTGATGCCAAGATCTTTCGTCGTTTCCAGCGACGCCGCACCGCCGACTTTCTGATTCAGGTCTTTGCCAACCGTCAGCGATTGAGTGCCATCCACTTGTGAGCTTTGATCACCCATCACGGTGGCGTCGTCGTTTGCTTCAATCTTTGCAGTTCGGTTCTTCTCAACCAGAAGCGTCAGGTTGCCACCGTCTTTGTTCTTGCCTTTGCCGACGGTCAACGTAGAGTTGCCTTCGACTTTCTCGACCGTGTTCCCCAGCACCTGTCCCTCAACGTTACCGAAGACCTTCTCGTGCTGATTGCCGATTGGCTTACCGTCCTTCTCCTGACCGACAACAAGATGCCGATCGTTGAGAACACGTTCAATCATGTCCTTTTGCGCGTGCAGGAAGATGTGTTCTTTGTCGGCAAGGTCTTCGAACCGAAGTTCGTTGAAGCCTTCGCCCTTGGGAGAACTGTTTGTCTTGAAGTACGTGCGAGTCTTGTTCTTCGGCAGTTCGTAAGCCGGTAGCTGATCGCCGTTGTACACAACGCCGGTAATCAGCGGCCGATCCGGGTCACCTTCGAGGTACGTCACAACAACTTCCTGACCGACGCGTGGGATGCTCATGGCTCCCCAGCCTTTTCCGGCGGCACCCTGAGCGCATCGGACCCAGCACGAACTGTTCTCGTCGCGGACGCCTTCACGGTCCCAGAAGAACTGCACTTTCACTCGTCCGTACTTGTCCGGCCAGACTTCTTCACCGGGCGGACCAACAACGACGGCGGTTTGCGAACCGTGAACTCGCGGCTTTGGCGTCACCCGAGGCGGACGAAATTGTGTTGCAGCCGGAATGCACATGAAGGTATTTCGATAGGTCGGCCCTTCTGTGGCTCCGGCGACCACATCGACTTTGATCGATGTAAGTAGGTACTTCTTCCCATTCTCTGCCTTCACCGGATGATCTTCGATCGCAAAGGTCGAACCTGGACTAAACCCAGTGCAGTCGCTGTAACCCGTTGTTGTATGGAACGCGGCTTCTTCCGCCTCCATCAACGTTTTTGTGTAGTTCGCACCCGCCTTCTTATCCACATAAGCAGCGCCGTGGTTGAACTTCTTGAACTTCGAGGCGTTCGGCAACTTCAACGTACTGTCGGTCGTCGTTAGCAACGCTTCTGCTGGCGACTTTGCTTTCTTCGCTGGATTGTCTTCGAAGTTGTAGTCCGTCTGTGACCAGCTGCCTGGCCGGAACGCGTACCCGTGCTCCCAACCCCGAATTCGATTCTTGCGATCGTGACGCACGCTGGTGCCCGCGATTGGAACCTTGGCGTGGAAGTTCGGTTTGAACGACGTGTTCGCGTCCGAGATGGTAAGCGTGTGCTTACCCTTCGCGTGTTCGAAGAAGTAGAAGATGCCGTGCAGTTCCATCAGTCGCGACAGAAACGCAAAGTCTGATTCCTGATACTGAACGCAGTATTCAAGCTTCGGATGCTTCCCGCTGATCTGCATCTTCACATCGCCAATGGCGTTCTCTTTGAGAACAGCCTGAACAATGTCTGGTGCAGACTTATTTTGGAACACGCGACTGTTTCTGGTTTGCGTCAGCAGCCACATTTTGGGCACAAGCGACGCTCGATATAGCCTTTGTTCGTTCCGCACAATCCCGGCGCTCAGGTGATTAATGATGCCGTGGAAGAACCGTGTTGTGTCGATCCCGTGAAACTCACATGTGACTGACTTGCCCACGATAGCCGTTGGGTCGATCGTTTCTTTGGTGGAAGCCAATTCCAAGTCGAAATGGAACAAGCCTGATAGCTGTTCAGAACCCGACAGCGCGTGCAGTATCAATGCGTTCGGGCCAAGCGGAGTCGTTATCGCAAGCGCGAGGTTGTCCTGGTTCTCGACCCGCGTGTTCATCCTGCCTTGTAGCGTGGCCATGACTTAGCCTTTGGTCTTCGGGAAGTTTGTGCCCTCAAGAACCCCTCTCTCTCACGAGAGACTTTTCTTGGCGCTAAATACATGTTTAGGGCAGAGAGGGGCACGACGCTTCGCATCTCTTGTGAATGCCAATGCCAGCTATTTACCTACGGCCGGAATCCGGCCCGGTCCCTGCTGGACTACATGCCACGCTTCGTGAGGAAGGTGGTGACTTTGCCCCATCGCCACGTGAATTTCCTTGCCCTGAGCGTACGCCTGAGCCTGCAGTGACGCTGGTCGATCCGCTTGCTGGTGCACCTGTACGCTGTCCAAACTATGACCTGACATGTTCACGGCCTCAAGAAAATTGAATTGATCACGCAGTGTTCACCGTTGCCTGACCGGGATCAGAAACTGTGATCACACCGCCATAGCCACACATACATTGCGAAGTGTTATTCAGCGCTGGTTGGTTCCCGACCATGACCGTCGGACAACCGGGAGTCCACGGCGAGGTTGTGTTTGGGACGCAAGGCTGTGGATTGAGAACACCTTTGTTTGCAGCCGTCGCCGCCGCGACTTGTGGGTTCGACATACTTGAACACATACCGAACGTTGGCAGGTTCTCGATAGGCTTATGGTCCATGATGTTTGCAGTCGGAACCATATTTCCATTCGTCATATGGGCGGGCGGCACAACCAACACGCACGGAGTATCCCCGTACGTGCACATCGTCTGAGCCCCGAGTACCACAAGCTGAGCCATAACCTCTCCAAAAGAACCAGCTTCACACCACTCCCTCGCACTTGCGGCGAATCGCCATTCGAAAATGCCATCCCAATGCCGCTGCCGCACACAGTGAAGCGGAACGCTTCCTAGCCGAAGGTTTGTTGGACTTGGTTGACGTGAAGAACGGGGTGTCCGAAACCGTCTTTGGTTCCGCTGGTCAGGAACTGCGCGACGGTTTTTGCGAACTCAACGTGGTCTGGCATGACGCCAATGATGTGCCCACAGCCGCCGCAGTACACGATGTAGGCGATTTGGTTATCGACATACTTCGTAGCAAACTCTGATTCGCCACACGATGGGCACTTGGGTTCCATCACACGCTCCCATGAGATGACGACAAGAAAAAACGGCGGCATCGCATCTAAAGATACGTTGCCGCCGTCCTGATTTCTCAGAAGGCGGTTTTACTCGCCCTTATTATTCGTGACGTCCCAGTTCGCTGTAACGTTACCTTCAGCCTTGCCGGTTTCGGCATTCGTGGCTGTGTACGTCAGTGTGATCTTGCCTGGATTCAGCGAGATTGCCTCTGTTGGAACCCCGCCACCGCCGCTTGGGCTGTAGCTTTCAACAAGCACGTCTTCCAGCTTGTATTCCATGTACTTCTGCTTGGCCCCGGAAGAACGGCAGAGTTCAATTACCACTTCTTTGATGTGCTCTCCGCTGCAACACTTCGCGAAAATCTTAGGTGACGCTTTGTCGAGATCCTTCACAACCGTCACAGCAGAAATGTCAACGCGTTCCGAAGATCGTCCACCTGCGGTACTCGCAGATGCTCCAACGAACTGAGTTGCTCCGAAGCTGAACGAGTGGACTTCAATCCACTTCTTGTGCTTTTCGTCGGGGGACTCGCCGTCGATGTCCTTGATCTTCATAAAGCAGTCAAACGCCATTGTTTCGGCCCTTTGGTTATTCAATGTTGAAAGAGCGGCGTCATCAATCCCAGCGGCCGCGCACGTACAAAGCTAGTATCGGTTCGCGAGGCCGTCCAATTGTTCTCGGTCGGTTTCGATATGGCGTTTTCTAAGCAGCGCGGTCTGCTTCGGTAAGCGTGGGTGAGAATATCGCATTTGTCGGATCGACGGTGATGCCCTCCGAATTCAGCCACGTGTTCCAGCCAAGGTACATGGGGCTCGTTGCTTTCGAATCAAGCCGCATAACCGGAACCTCTTCGGCCTTGAGAACCGGTTGCAGGTCGAAATCCTGATCGTTTCCGGCGTACAGCAGAACAAGGTCCGTCAGCGTTCGACACGCATCGCCCACCGGAAGGAACCGCATGAACTGCTCGTAAGTCAGCGGTCCCAGCCGAAGCCGAAACTTGCTCTGGATGTCGCGTATTCGATTCCCCAGAACAAAGTCCTGCCCCAACGTGTGGTACCGACCTGGTTCGCCGCCAAGCTGAAGCATTGGCAGTTGTGAAGTGTCCTCGTTGCTTAAATACAACCACTGACCGCAAAACTGCTCTACGTCAACGGGCAGATCGAAGTAGTCAGACAACAACGAGCCAAGATCGGTCGCGCTGCGGACATGTGACGAGAAGTGTCCGGAATAGAACGCGATTGCCGAATCATCAGCGTGCAGCCGGTCTCGACTGCTTTCCGGGTAGACGCCAGCCAATGAGAACAGCGAACCCGTGAAGACATCCCGCTGATCGCCGCTCGCAGCACCCTCCCACGAGATATCCGCCCGGTACTTTTCCCACGAGCGATAAAAGAGAGAGACTAATCGATGCTGGAATAGATCGAAAAAGTCATACATCGACGCGTTGCCATCGCGCGTGGCCTCGGCGAGTGTTCGCGTGTAGTGATCGGGGAGAACGCCGGCTGGTCCGGTCAGGCCGAGGAACGAGACCACCATCTCAGACATCGGTTGATTCGGCGTGACGTTTTGTTCGACGACATCCGAACCGGGAAAGCCGAGCGATGGTTCGCTGCGGAATCGAACCGGTTCATCTGCGGGCGACGTATCCGTTCCAAGTTTGAAATGCGGACCACGTCCGCCTTCCTGTTGATCGAAACGCGACAGTAGACGCACGGCCTGAAAGAACTCAAACCGCCACGCCTGATGCCGAAGGCGTTCCGCTAGCTCAGGACGCGATATCCGGAACGTGGTTTCCATGTCTTCAGTTCCTTGCGTTGACGAGTTCGCAGCACGAGTTGCGAGAACGAATTCAACGAGCAGTGCAGAGCGAGAAATCGTTCCATAACAGACGCGAACAGGAACATACCGGTTCCGACAAACCGTTCCTCATCCAGCTCCAGCCCCACTTCCACACCTCGTGCGAACGCGCTTTCGACGAAGCCTGCCTCGTCACGAGTTGCAACTCGGGTGACGGTTCGTCGACTTTGGATGTCGGTGATCCCGTCGAACGGAAATGGTTCAGCGGTCTCTCGAACAAAATCGTAGACTCGCAGCGTTTCGCGGAGCGTCTCCGCACCAGACTCGCCATCGGTGATCGAAAGATGATTGAGCGATAGTTGTGAGATCAACCGCCACAGGACGCCGTCACCGAGCGGTGGTCGTCGAGTGGGCGTTGGATGCAGCAGGCATTCGATGTTGCCGACAGGGCCCGGCTTTTCCAACCGCATTTCCGGCTTGCCACCACCGAATGGAAGCTGGCTCACCATGTCCCGATTCAACGAAGTCGTCTCAATTTGCAATACGTATTCAGCGCGGTCGGCAGGGCTGAGATCCAGATCGACGACGGAGAGGAACATATCTGTTCCGGCATCCCGAACGTCTTCTGAGAACCGTGCTGGCTTGCGGGTTGCTGTCCAGAACCGAGAGTTGCCGCCAATCGTTTCGCTGTGACGACTTGAGTACATCGGCGGAACTTCGGTCGCGACGCCATCGCTGTCGACCGCTGTGACGCTGGTGATCGCGAAGACTTCGTTCCCCTGCGGATGCCGAGCGTCGGGCACAACCTGGTACTCGCTTTGTTCATGCGTCAGCCGAATCGGTTCGGCACTCTGCTCGAACAGGTTCACGACCGGCGTGCAGCCAAGTCGGAACGCGTCGCGCGAGACAAATCGTTCCAGAGATTCGACTCGACGATCCAATTGGAAGAACAGCGAGAAGCCCGTGCCTTCCATCCCAGACAGCACTTCATCCAGCCCGGCAATATCGACGAAGTGAAACTTCGCCGGGAACGCGAAGTATTCACGCAGTAGTTGATAAACCTTCGGAGTTCTGGCGGAGTGTGGTAGAAGTTCCTGACCTTGTTCGAATCCAACCTGCCGGAGCGCCGAAGCGGGAAGCACGCGCGGTGACGGGTCGCCAGAGTCCTTTGCAACGATGATTTGCCTGACGTTGTTGAACAGCAACTCGTACAACTCGTGAACGTCGTGCTTTTGCCCGGAGAGAAATAGCCGGAGTTCATTCAGACCGAGCGAACCGATTGGCAGGTCTTTGTTGAGCGACTCGAACGATATTCGTAATACGCTTTTCGAATCACCAAACGAAGCGACTGGTGGAACCTGAAACGGTGGACCATTCAGTTCTGCTCGAGTCAGTCGCAGCGGCCAAAGTGTAACCGGATAGCATGTGCGAAATCGGCAGGCGAAACCTTCGTCGGTTTCCGATTCCAAGTTGGAATGCCGCGGAACCTCGTAGCTGGTCGTCAACTTGCCCGCGCTGGAATCGAGAGAAAGCTGAGTAACGGTCAGAGGCGGAATTGGTGCGAGGTAGTTCGGGTGCAGCGTTTCCAACATCGCTTCGGAGATGTTGGGCAGATCGTCTTCCAGCTTCTTCCGAACGCGAGCGGTGAGGAACGCGAAGCTTTCAATGAGTCGCTCAACATGCGGATCATCACTCGCGCTGCCGTTCAGTCGCAGCTTCCCAGCAATCTTGGGATACGATCGTGCGAAGTCGTTGCCGGCTTGTCGAATGAATGCCAATTCGCGGTTGTACCACGGGAGAAGTTCTTCGCTCATGATTCCTCCGCGCGGAACTCGCCGCTGGGTTCTTCGAGGTTCAAATCAACAACCAAGGGTTCGTCGGCTCCAACTAATCGAGCCATGATTTGCAGCCGAACATGGCGGTCAGCAGATTCCTCATCCAAATCCACGTAGATAATCACATCGGCAAGACGCGGCTCGAACGTTTCGATCACGCGGCCGATTGAATCTCGCAGGTATTCACGATCTTCTTCGGTGGCAAAGTCGCGACCAGCAAAGTCTGGCAAACCGTAGTTGAACAGCGTTCTATCGAGCTCAGAGAGTTCTTCACGCCACCCGACGCAGCGAGCTCGCGTGTTGAGTAGGCTGACTAAGTCACGAACGACGGCATCTCGAACAGGTGCGGCTGGATCTGCTGTGAACCGATTCGCAATCGGGGCATCATCACCGATGAGTCGATCAATCAGTGACGGGACAAACCGGTTTGCTGGTGTCGCCATGGCCCGCGTCCGTGTGCTGGGGAAAACTCCTGCGGGACGACGCGAATTACCCAGCGACCCGAACTGTCCCTCCAACGCGCGATGTTGGTAGTTCTGTGATCAGCCGGATGGCCGCAGCGGCCCGATCGGCTCGAACATGTGGTCGCAAATGGGCGACGCACACGAATGTGCCGGGTTGCTCGAACGATTCGTGGACTTGAATTTTCGCCTCGCGCAGTGGAAACCGAGTCCGCGCGTTCGCAGCTATGTTGCTATCGGCGGACACGTAGCGGTGAATCCAGTCGTGCAAATGCGTTTCAAGCATCTGCGGCGTTCGAAACGAACCCGTATGCTCCCGAGCGATCACCTTTACGTAGTGGGCGAAGCGGGCAACACAGAGAATTAGATGCAGTTGTGACGATAATTCCTCGTTCCGAGTCGCGGACGCCTTGGAATAGTGGATCGGCGCATGAATCGTTGGCGCGCTTTGGAATGCGGCGTAGTTCGTGTACTTGCAGTGACACAACGACATAAGGCCATGCGCTGTGAGATCGCGTTCCATCTCGTCGGTGACCAACAGCTCGGTCGAGAACTTATAGAACAGGCCGTCTGTATCTGTGGTCAGCGATTGGCGTGGCAGGGTCGTGAGGACTCCACCTTCACGGACGTTATCACGGCTGGCTCCGATGATATCTTCCAGCCACCCACTGCTGGCAAACGCCCTGATGGCGACCATGCCAAAGCCATAGACGGCGTTGCCCCACAGATAGCGGTGGTTGTCTGAACCCTTGACTTCTTCGCGGAACGGAAACTCATCGACCCGACCGAGTTCAGTCTGATAAGGCGTTCGCATAAGAACGCGCGGTGTGACAACACCGACGTATCGCGAGTCTTCAGATTCGGTGAACGATTTCCAGGTTAGGTACTCTGACTGGGCAAACATACGTTCGAGGTTCAACCGACGGTCCAACTGGTCGTACGAGTCGGCCCCGAAGAACTGTGAGTCCGCTGCAACCACAAGCGGTGCGAACGCCGCGGCAGTTGTCGTCGCCAGTGACTGCAACAATCGAACATCATCAACGGGCGCGTCAGCGGTGACTCGATGACTGACATAGAAGTCGCCCAGCAGCAGACCAAACGGCCGCCCGCCGGGCTTGCCGAATTCCTCTTCGTAGACTTTCTTGAAGAACTGCGTCTGGTCGAACTCGATCGCTCTCTCAGCATCGGTAGCGAGCTCAGCCCACGTCACATCTAACGCTCGGACGACAACGCTGGATGGTTCCGGCTTACTATCAACCAGCATCTTCAAGCCGCGCCAAGATGCTTCGATCTGTTGCAACCGGTCGCAGTGAAGGACTTCGTTGACTTGATCATTGAGCAGTTCGTCGATGCAAGCAATCCAGGCGGTGAGGTGAGCTCGAATCTTAGCAACCGTGAGCCCCTCCTGTTGCAGGTAGCCTTCACCAAACCACAGGGCGAGGCTCTTCTCAAGGTCGCGTTGACCGAGGAACATGTCGAGCAGTAGTCCACCGGGTGAAGCCGAATCGCTTTCGCCAGTCATAACCGCTGATCGAATGAAGGCAGAGAGTCCCGCGTCGCTCATGGGTTCGATCCTTCGAAGCTGGTGCTCTTAGAAGTGTCTTCAAACGCGAAAAGGCAACCTGCGATTTGGAACCGCAGGTTGCCGAAGTCTTATGCTTCCTTCAGCCCTAGCCGCCGGCTGTTGGAATATTCGCAACAAGTCGCAGCGAGGTGGAAAGTTCTTCCAACTGCAGGAATGGTCGCAGCCATGCCACAGCCTGGTAAGAACCCGGTGCTCCCGGAATTTCCTGCACAGTAACTTTTGCTTCCGCAAGCGGGAAACGAGCCTTGCCTTCTGGGCCTGGGTTCGGATCAGCACTGACGTACTGAGCAATCCAGTTGTCCATGAAGTCCTGGCAGTCTTTCACTTCCATGAAAGAACCAATCTTGTCGCGAGCAATCACCTTCAGGAAGTGAGCGATTCGCGAGCTGGACATGATGTATGGCAAGCGAGCGGAAATCGCTGCATTCGCAGTCGCCGCCGGCAGGTCGTACTTCTTAGGCTTCTGACACGACTGAGCACCAAAGAACACAGCGTAGTCGGTGTTCTTGTAGTGCGAGAGTGGGAGGAAACCGAGTCCACTGAGTTCTGCTTCACGACGATCCGTGATCGCAATCTCGGTTGGGCATTTCAAGTCGATATCGCCTTCGTCTGTGACGAAAACGTGAGCCGGAAGGCCTTCGACTTTGCCGCCACCTTCAGCACCGCGTGAAGCCGTGCACCAACCGTACTTGGCGAATGCATCGGTCAGGCGAGCACCCATCGCGTACGCTGCGTTCATCCACGTGTACTGATCGTGTGGAGTTTCGGCAGCAAACTTTGGATCGTCGCTCAGCTCAACTTCTTCGTAGTGGAACTCTTCCACAGGAACCGTTGAGTTGCCGTAAGGCAGTCGGGCAAGAACGCGTGGCATGGTCAAAGAGACGTACCGCGCGTCTTCTGTTTCGCGGAATGAGTTCCACGATGCGTACTCAACCGACTCGAAGATCTTCGCCATGTCGCGAGGCTTCGACAGTTCTTCCCAACTCGCCATGCCGCACAGTTCTGCACCAGCAGCAGAGATGAACGGACAAAAGCCGGAGGCGGCCACGTTGGAGACCTTGCCCAAAAGAGCAATGTCTTCAGGGTGGTTTGTGAACTCGTAGTCACCAATCAGAGCACCATAAGGAGCACCGCCCGGTGAACCGAATTCTTCTTCGTAGACCTTCTTGAACAACTGGCTCTGGTCGAACTCAATCGCAGAGTCCAGATCCTTGAACAGTTCTTTCTTTGAAGCGTTGAACATTCGCAGCTTCAAAGTCTGTCCGGTCTCACTATTCATGACGAGGTAATTCAAACCACGCCATGAACCTTCGATCTTCTGCACCTTCTCGTCATGCAGAATCTCAGAGACTTGAGTCGAGATCTGCTTATCGATTAGCGCGATCGCATCTTCGATGGTTTTAGTCATGCTCTTATCGAACGAGACCGTACCTTCGAGAACCTGTGAAGTCAGGTTCGCGAGAAGCTCGCCAGCCTGGTTCCGTTCGGTTTGCTTTGTGGCACTAATGGCCTGCTCAAGAATCGACGTTTCTTCCAGAACGGCTGTGCCGCCCTCATTTTCCTGTGCCGTACTCATTACTCGTCTCCCTTCTCTTCGTCACTTGTGTTACCGAAGTTTTCCTTCAGCTCACCGTCCATTTCCTGGAGCTTTTCGGTGTCCTGTAGGACGGACTCAAGAATCGCTTCGAGCTCGTCAGAGCGATCCACACGAGTCAGAAGGTCACGCAGTTTGTTGCGTGTTTCGAGCATCTTCTTCAGTGGTTCAACCTGCTCGATGATGGCGGCAGGGTGGAAGTCGTCCATCGACTTAAACTTCAGTTCAACAGACATTTCGCTGTCATCGCCGGCCAGAGTATTTGTCACTTTCGTGGCAACACCTGGTTCAATCTCGGACATGACATCGTTGAAGTTATCTCTATCGATCTGCGTAAACTTGCGATCGCGTAATGCTGGTTTGTCTTTGGTCGAGTCAGCGGAGAAATCTCCGAGTACTCCAACTACAAAAGGCAGTTCCTTAACCTCGGTTGCGCCTTCAGTTTCCACTTCATAGGTGATGTGGACACGTGGCTTGCGCACCCGCGATAGGACCTGTTGAGTGCTCTCTGACATAATTAGTCGGCCCCTAATTGGGATGACGGAAGTGGAAGCTTTCGGCGAGGTGGCCCGCGAAAGAACAGCGGCACCAGCCACCGCTAGACCTTACATCGGTTCGCGCGCTATGTGTTCTTCCTCGTGATGCGGCGATACGTGCCGATGTTTACTACCGCACGAGAATTGTGATGTCTGCTTTTGTTAGCCTGGCTGGCTGAACTTTGACGGCTTGTGAACCTGCGCGGCCTGGTCCCGTTGCTGACAGGACATGCGTGCCCGGCTTGATGTTCTTGAACTCGTAAGAACCGTCGGCGCCCGTTTGTCGAGCCGCAATGCCCGGAATCGTAATGGTGGCTCCTCGAACCGGAGTCCCATCGACCAGCTGCACTCGACCGGCAATCGTGCCGAGCGTTACGTAGTTAAAAGACGCAGCGGCTGGTTCACCAATAAATGGCTGTGGCTTGCCATCAATGTCTACGGCATTGCATTGAGTTCTGGCAAATACGGTGACTGCACCTGCCTTCAGTTTTGCAGTGGGTAGCTCGACCACTGCCCTGCCGTTCGCCTTGAACTTGTCGGCCGCAATTGGTCTGACGAGTTCGTTGGGGTCAAAACGCCCGTTTCGATTTAGATCGAATCCGAACTCAACTTTGTCAATTGCCTGAACATGGTCTTTGTTCGCCTGAATCGCGACACGGATTGACTTTGCTGCTGGCTGTTGCCCTCTCGTCGCGGGAGAAACGATATCGAGCCGCGGTGCTGATCGAACCAGGTAGACGCGTCGCGTTGCCACCACATTCTCACCAACTGCAGCGATCAGCTTTACGTAACCTTCGTATCCAGAAAGGTCCAATGGGATCTCGATATCCCTCACAGACGATTCCAGCCGTAGGCTCGCGGGTTGTCCGCCAACCGCTAGCTCCAACCGAGCGTCTCGCCCGAACCAATACTGCCCTCCGGCAATCCGCTCGTGTTCTTCCAACCGACCGTTTCCGTTTTGATCGATTCCAAGAAACACTTCCGCGTCCAGCCGTGCAGCATCGACTTGTAGTTTTACGGGAACCACGAATCTGCCACGCACGGCGTAGCGAACACCGTCGGCGGGGTGCGTGAACCGAAGTTGGGTCGAAGAATCTTTTTTTGCCGTAAGGTCATTGCTCCTGAGGCGATAACGGAATGCACGCGGCACACCGGCGACATCAACAGAAATACGGTAAGGCTGCGGCACAGAGAAAGGCAGCGCTGCTTCGAAGGAGCCAGCCGCTCTCTCTTTGTCGAGTCGAAGCGCTTGTGCTGCCGGGAGTGCAATGCTTCTACCCGCCTTATCTTGCAAACCGAGTCGTACATTCAGCGGCCCAAGAACATCGCTGCCGTACAATCTCTGAACGCTTCCGATCGCTCGATTCCTCGTTGCATCCAGCCGGACGTCACAGCGAAAACACTGACGCGGATCGAGAACAGTTGCGTCAATTGTGCGTTCGTCGATCGTCTCGCCTGCGTGACGCAAGCGGACCGTTAGCTGTTCGTCCACGAGCGACAGGCGAAATCCAGCTTTTGGAACTACAGGCACAACTGCGAGCTTCGACGCGGGAACACTCACTGTCTCAATACCGTCGCCGACAAACTCAACGGTCAATGCGCTAATCGCAGGATCGAGTCTCTCGACACTGACACGCAGCGGCAGCGACTCGTTTGGCATGAGCTCAGCGACATCGACTGTTGGCCCTTCGTCTGGCCATTCGATCGACAGTTTCGCCAACACTGGCTTCGCCCGAACGGCTCCCAGTGCAAGCGTCTGCCAAACGTTCTCTCCGCCAGTAAGTCGAATGCTACTTGTCAGCGTCGTCGGCGTAGAACTCTTTTCAATCTCAATTACGAACCGTTGCTTCGCCCCCGCAACCAAATCACTTAGGGGAAGTTCAACTCGTCCTTCCTCACCACGTTCACCACCAACGGTTAGCTCGCGGGCAGGGTGAGTTTGAATTACCAGCCGGGCATCTGCGTCGGATGGCAGCGTTTCGTTTGCAACGAGGTCGATCGGAATAGAGTGCAGGTCCGCTGCTTCAGTCTTCGCAGCGAAGCTGATCGATACATTCGAGCGTCGAGACGGGTGACTATATTCGGGGTCGATGGCATGCACTGCTGCGACAGCTGAATCGAGGAACGCCGTGGTATGGATCGGCAGTGCATTGCGAGTGCGTGCCAGACATGTAGCGTCCCAAGTGAGCTGTGACTTTCGAATTTGCCTGGCAAGCTGATTTGAGACAACCTGATGTCGGAGCTTTGCTTCACGCGATGTCGATGCCCAATACGACGCAACAGTGTGTTGCATGCGAATGGTCCAGCCGTTTGGTTTTGAAGCTGACGCGCGGGCGGTAGTTAACCCGGGAACCGCCTCCGTACCTGATAGAAACTCATTCAGCAACGTTGTTGCTTCGGATACCGCACGGGGTGCATTGGTAGGCTGGCTGAACCGATGCCCCGTCCTAAGTTCGGTTCTGTCAGAGCTATCACAGATGGCATCGAAAAGAGCTTTGCGGATCTCTTGTGAAAGATTGGGAACCTGCAGCAGCGCGATTTGAAGCGTGCGATCGCGCGATGCAATCGCCTTCAAAGCAAACTCTTTTTCGAATTCCTCCAGACGACGAGCACTCGCGTTGAGACGCCGGAGCCGGCTAGCCGTCGGGTCTGCGCAGAAACTCTTCAGTCCGCTGATGAACTGTGTGAACGTGTTGGATGGAGGAAGAGCGGCTTTTTCGAACGCATCAATCAACCATGGAATTGATGCGGCAACACTGTCGACTTCCGTAATCTCACGACCAACTTGGCGTGTTCTTTCGATCGCGTCACGGTATCCCTGACCTGCTTGCGCGAGGTGCCGCATAGCCAACGTGAAACGGCCATCGAAGAGTGCGACTTCACCTCGAACGCGAGCCTGATCTGCTGCTTCGAATCGAGGCTTCACAAGTGAGAACGCCCACGGTTCAAGGTCACCCGCAGCTTGGTGCAATCGACGCGATTCGGCGGCGAGCCTTATCGCTTCTGGATGAGACCACTTGTCTTCTTCCACATATCGCTTGGCGAGCGGAACCAGTAGTTCACCTTCGAACGTCTGGGCTCTTCTGAGTCCGTCGATGTTCGCCGACGTGGGTGACTCCAAGACGGATTCAACAGACGTCGGTAGCTGTTTTGCCAGCAGGCTACTATCGACGGGAGCACGGTCATCGTCCGCAGCGACCGCGTGAAGTTCCTGCCACTGTTCGAAACCGATCTGCGCCTTCTGGAGATTGTCCGCTGCTAGAAGCAATTCGATCCGTGTGAGCGCTTCGTGTGCAGCAAGGTCCGCTGGACGCGATAAATCGCCGCATTCGTTGGCCTTTGCTACGGCGACCGAATCGAACAGCTCTCTGACGGATATTGATTTGTCTATCGCTGCGGCAAGCTTTGATTCCGGGTCAACTGTGTCGCCAGCTGCCTTTCGGGCCTCTCCTGCCAGTTTGGTGCCCGGAGCCTTGGCTTCCCCAGAGGCATCGGGCTTTGCAGCTTTCGGCTCGGTCGCACCCGCTGACTTTTTCGTGAGCAGCAGTGACTTTGTGGTTTCTGAGGTTCCTCGTTCGAGTACTGCAGCGATGCTGATTGCCTCGTCTACAGCGGCGATTTCAAAGTCAGGCCCGAAAGACATAACACGCGGGTGTTGCAAACGTCCGCGGTTATCGAGTGACCAATTCGCAACAGTCTCTGCACAGTACCTTGCCAGTTCGTGAGCAGTAATCTGGCCGTCTGGGTTGTTTAATTCGCCTTGACCGAAGTCAGCATCGCTCCCGCCGGCGAGGCCGTAAGCCGCGCTCAGAGCGAACGGCGAACCACTTAGTCGGTTCGATGTCGCTGCCGTTTGATAGCCTGAAGTCGAACTCACAATCAGGATACTGCGGTCCTGAAATCGGGCGTCCGTTTGCCAGGCTGATCGCCTCTGATCGAATGCGTTCGCCAGCTGAACTGCGAACTCATTCGTCTGCACGCCAAGTCGCAAGTTCGATTGAAAGTGAGAACATTCCAGCAGCAGTACGACGTGCTTCTTATTGCTCTCAGCGATTGAATCCAACAGCGTTTCAATACTGTATCCGGTCTCGTCTGTAACAGAAACGGTTTCAACAGGAAGCAGTCGAGCTCCGTTTTCGTCTCCGAAACCGTGAGCAACAATGTAACCGACGAAGGGGGTGTCCTCGCGGCCATCGCTTAGTTGAGATTCGAAGAAGCTCCG
>JBGCDN010000201.1:0-5272 GCA_045105495.1 Planctomycetaceae bacterium | reverse complement strand
TTGAAACGTGGCTTCACATATTTTGGTCATGAAGCAGGCCTGCCGTTTCGAACTGATGAAAGCAACGCGAACCAACTGCTTGTCGCTGCCAGCAGCAACGACTTCGATTCCGACACCCACTGGCATCGAGCAGACGTCGATTCGTTCTTGTTTCAACAAGCTATTGAAGCCGGTGTGGAATGCTTCGAGAACATTGAGACTATCGAAATCGACCGAAGTAAGAACTGGCCTGTTCGATTTGATTCGCCAACTGGTTCGCAGTCAGTGAAAGCAAAGTGGTGCATCGACGCCAGCGGTGCCGGGCAAGTGCTACTTCGCCACCTTCAGATCAAAGACGAAACGCACCGACTGCAAACCAATTCACGAGTCATCTACAGCCACTGGCAAAACGTCCGACCATTTACCGATGTCCTGTGTGATCTCAACATCGACACCAGCCAGCACCCCTACCCCTGCGACAACGCCGCGGTGCATCATCTGTTCGACGACGGGTGGATGTGGAATCTTCGATTTAATGATGGAACCGTCAGCGCTGGTGTCGTCACCGCCAATCAGCCGCAGGGCGCTAGCCCCGGTTCGAGCGCAACATCCGAAAGCGAGGCCAGCACCCTGCGGCTCATGTTCGAACGCTACCCGTCGCTCCAAGCTCAATTTGCAAACGCTGAGCCAATCAAATCGATCGGCTTGCGAACAACCAATCGTCTTCAACGACTCGCCGCCCACGCCGCTGGTGAGAACTGGTTCGCTCTGCCCAACACGGTTGGCTTCATCGACCCACTTCACAGTACGGGAATCGCTCACACTTTGTCAGCGGTCGAACGCATTGCAAACCTCTTCGCCAACGATACCGTTGAGACGAGTAACTACGATCAGGCCATCCGCAACGAACTACTCTTCGTAGACGAACTTGTCAGCGGCTGTTACGCGTCGCTTGGCAACTTTGAGTTGTTCACAACCTGGACGATGCTGTACTTCGCCGCCGCCCATTCATGCGAGCTGCGTCGAGTGAACGGCGAACCCAGTTTCGAAAACGGATTCCTCGGCGCGGCGATTCCTGGATTGCGATCGGCAGTTCAAAGACTAAGACCATTTCTTGATCAAGCTGTCGCTAACCCGTCAGTGGAATCAATCGCGGAGTTTCAACGCCGAGCCCTCTCCGAAATCGAACCCTACAACGCCGTCGGATTACTCGATCCGGCGACGGCCAACATGTACGCCAACACCGCCCCACCGCGTGCGAACTGATTTCCACACGCTCAGACTGCAACAAGCAACCAGGGAGAACAAGTTCTCCCAAAGATCGCCCAAGCGGCCTCACCCAACCGCAAACCACCATCCCAACACCCCCAACTGGTGAAGCGGAACGCTTCTACCTATGGGGCGGGTGGGAAGATGGCGGGTACCTGGCTGTCTCGAACGGCCTTGTTGAAGGCAGGCAGTTCTTTGTCCATGACTTCGGATAGTTGCTTGAGCTGAATGTCAATTAGCCCAGCGATCTCGTCGCGAACGGCAATCGCTTGAGCCGTTGGTGCGTTGTCGCCGGTGGAGGCCACGCTTATCACACCGCTCAATCGGTTGTTTAAACGAATGGGGAAGTTCAATGGATCCTGACCAGATTGATTCTGCGTCTGGTACAGAGCTTCTTCAATCTTGGTCAGTTTCTTCGTGATGGCGTCTGCCTGTTTCACAAGATCTTTTTGATCATCGCCCTGCTTCTTCAGCCGAGCTTTGAGTTCAGAGATCTGCGTACGCACATCACGCAACTGCTTGATGCCTTTGTGTGTCTCAGACAGTTTGTCACGTGTTTCTGCAATGAAATCGTGCTGAGCCTGCAAGTCAGCAATCGTGGCAGTCGCGCGAGGGTCTTTCTTGATCTCGAAGTCGATTGCCTGTTCGGATTCGCCCACCTTGAGAACAGCTTTGAACTGCCCTGGAACAGCAGTAGGTCCACCGGTTCCGCCACCCCACAAGACCATCCCCGGGAACGATTCAGCCCCCTTGTACGTCATGTTCCAACGCACTTCGTTGATCCCCTCTTGGACACTGAGTTTCGACTGACCATCTTCCGGTTTCGTCGCGTACGTTTGGACGGCGGTGCCGTCTGCTTCTTGTATCTCAAGAGTTGCTTGCTGGTCGTTCTTCAGCGTGCTGGCCATCATGAATCGAATGGGGACACCGCCGAGTACGTTCTGACCGGAGGTTCGACCGAGTCGGCTCGAACCACGACCTCGCATGCGGTAAACCGGATTCGTTTTGAACAAGTGTGTGTCCTTGTCTTTCGCGTCGGCCCATTGATGCAGCAACGACAAATCATCCATCACCCAGAACGCACGCCCCTGTGTTGCGACGATTAGGTCGTTGTTCTTCAGAGCCAGATCGGTAACCGGAACGGTTGGCAGGTTACATTGGAATGACTTCCAATTGGCTCCGTCATCAAACGAAACGTACATGCCTTCTTCCGTCCCCGCATATAGCAACCCGTCGCGCTGTGGGTCAGCTCGAACGACACGCGTAAAGTGACTGCGTCCAATGCCGTTCGTGATCTTTGTCCAGGTTTCACCGTAGTCGAGGGTTCGATAGAGGTACGGTCGGAAGTCGTCCAGCTTGTACCTGGTGGCGGCAACGTACAGTCCGCCCTTCTTTGTCGGATGCACTTCGATGCTATTGATCTGCGCCCACTCAGGAAGATTCGGTGGCGTAACATTCTTCCATTCCTTGCCACCATCTTTGGAGACATGAATCAGACCATCGTCTGAACCGGCCCACAATAAACCCGGTTCCAAATGCGATTCAGCCGCAGCGAAAATCGTGCAGTAGTATTCGACACTGGTGTTGTCTTTCGTAATCGGACCACCAGATGGACCTAGCTTCGACTTATCGTTGCGAGTGAGATCCTTACTAATTTGTGTCCAACTGGCTCCACCATCTGTCGTTTTGAACAAGACATTTGCGGCTGCGTAGAGCGTCTTCTTGTCGTTCGGTGAGAAGAAGATGGGGAAGTTCCATTGGAACCGATACTTCAGATCGATGGCTCCGTGACCCATCGGATTGTCCGGCCAAATGTGAACATTGCGGCGTTCGCCAGTGCGATGGTTCATGCGTGTCAGGTAACCACCGTAGGAACCACCGTACACAATGTCGTTGTCGGCCGGATCGGGTGCGATATGACCACTTTCTCCACCAGCAGTCGGTTCCCAATCGCGTTCACCTATGCTGAATCCAGACGTACGGCTCGCGATACGAACGGTCGAGTTATCCTGCTGAGCACCGTAGATGCGATAGGGAAAATGATCGTCCGTGGTGACTCGATAAAACTGAGCTGTCGGTTGGTTCTCATACGTCGACCAAGTCTGTCCGCCGTTGTACGTGACTTGTCCGCCACCATCATCAGCTATCAGCATGCGTTTCGAATCCTGCGGATCGATCCACAGGTCGTGATGGTCGCCGTGCGGAGTTCGAATAGAACTAAAGTTTGCCCCGCCATCGTTGGATCGCCAGAAGCTGACGTTCAGAACATAGACTTCGTCGATGTTGTCTGGTCCAGCGTAAATTCGGGTGTAATACCACGCACGCTGACGCAGGTTCCGATCCTGATTGATCCGACGCCACGATTCACCAGCGTTGTCGCTGCGAAATAATCCGCCGTCTTTTGCTTCAACAATCGCCCAAACACGATTCGAATCCACTGGCGAAACAGCAACTCCACTAATGCCAATCGTCCCCTTCGGAAGGCCGTTGTTCCGCGTGATTTCCTTCCACGTTTCACCAGCATCGGTACTCTTCCAGATGCCCGAACCTTCCCCGCCACTTTCGAGGCTATAAGGCGTTCTCAGAACCTTCCAGGTCGATGCATACAGGACACGTGTGTTGTTTGGGTCGAACACGATATCCACAGCACCGGCTTCGTCGTTGACGAAAAGAACTCGGTTCCAGGTCTTGCCTCCATCAACCGACTTAAAGATTCCACGTTGCTGGTTCGGTCCGTAAAGATGACCAAGTGCAGCCACGAAAACCACATCGGGGTTCGTTGGATGGATGCGGATTCGCGGGATGTGCTTGGAATCTTCCAAGCCAATGTGGTCCCACGTTTTGCCGCCGTTGATGGACTTCCACATACCGTTGCCGCTGGAAACGTTCCCGCGAACGGTGACTTCTCCACCACCAACGTAAATCGTGTTCGGATCAGATTCCGACACCGCAACCGCGCCGATAGAACCACCGAAGAATCCGTCGGAGATATTGGCCCAGGAGGAACCGCCATCTTCCGTCTTCCAAACACCTCCACCTGTCGCACCGAAGTAGCCCAACATCGGCTTGCCGGCTACACCAGCAACAGAGCCCGCTCGACCTCCACGAAAAGGACCGATGCAACGGTACTTCATCGCATCAATAAGCGGCGCGTCGGAATCTACGGAGTCGCCTTGAGCGACAGCGGAAGTCGCCAGCGACAGGCAACATGCGGACATACCCAGCAAGCAAACGATGTTTCGCACTTTGGTTCTCCATCAGGGTGAGGAACCAATCTAACGGACCGCACCAGTGAAAGAGAATGAAAACACCCACACTCGGAACCGGAACACCCAGGAAGCATTCCACTTCACCGGGTAAGTCAGCGATTTTCGGATGGCGCGTTTGAGAAAGGGTTTTCGCCGAGTCAGCAGTTCTCGGGGCCAACCTCTGACACTTTCTCGGTTTGATTTGACACTACCATGCGTACAGCACTAGCCTGTTGAGCTTGCTATTTCGCGGAGAATAGAAGTTGTCAGAGGTCATTAAGGTCAAATGCCCACAGTGCGGCAAATCACTGAAGGCACCGCCACAAGCACGTGGACGTCGAGTCGAATGCGTTGGGTGTGGCGCGGATTTCAAAATCCCGAGCGGATCATCACGTCCAGTTGTCCCGCCAGCAAAGCCAGCATCCAAGACCCGATCACCCCAGCAGCGACCAGCAAGCGATCGCTCAAAGCGTCGCCGCGAGTCTATCGATGTTGTTGATGACGTCGAGGTAATCGATGACGTGGAAGTGATTGACGATGTCGAAGTCATTGATGACATCGAAGTGATAGAACCGGGTCGTTCGCCGAAACGATCTCAAAGCCGACGACAAAGTTCGTCTCGCCCCCGAAAGCGGGCCAAGGCCGCCGATGATTTCGATGTTGTCGAAGACTTTGAAGAAGTCGATGGCGGATATGCCGACGACTGGCTGGACCTGCCAGCTGGATACGAAGATGGACCAGCCGTTGACCGCCCACCCAGACGGAAGAAGACCAAA